>JBFGQG010000337.1:0-4761 GCA_041564295.1 Anaerolineales bacterium
AGGCCTTTGGCCTGAAGGCGATCACCCTGACCCTGACCTCCGTGGATGTCGTGCGCGGCTCACTGGCCACAGCGCACCTGGGTGTGAAGTCGGGCGTCACGCACAAAGACCTTTGGAAAGCGTACCGCCAGGCAGCTGCTGGAAAAATCATCCTGTGCGACCGCTACCCTTCCGTAAAAAACGGCTACCCGGACAGCCCACTGCTCGCGGAGCTGGTCCATAATCCCAATGCTGATCCTCTCCGCCGAAAACTCGCACGGTTCGAAGCCGACCGGTATAAAGAAATTCCAACACCTGATCTCATCATTTATTTGAGTGCACCACTAGAAATCGCTGTAGAGCGGAATGCGACCCGCAGTAAGAAAGAGCCCGAAGATTACGTGCGAAGACGCCACGCCACCAGTTCAAATCTTGAATTCGGGGACGCCGAAGTCTTCAGAATTAATACCAACCAACCGCTCGACCAGACGATCCTGGCATTTAAAAAAGCGATCTGGAACGCTCTCTAATTCATTCTGTCAGCTCATGATCGGCTGAGCCTGTTTTTCCAATTAATTTATTTTTCGTTCTTATTCATTTATTTTCAAAATTATATGAAAGTTATAGATATGAAACTTCCTGGTCTTGTGGTCAATGCGCCGCCGTGCGAGGAAGGTAAAAAAACCAGAATTCTACTCATAATCACTCAGCTTGTAATGGGCGGTGGAACTAAAGTGGTTATTGATATTGCCCAATACTTGAACAACCATCCAGACTATGAAGTTGACCTCATTTCCGGCCCCATCGCGCCGGGTTACGTGGATGTGATGTACAAGGCTTTCGATAATGGTATCCGCACGAGGATCGTCCCCAGTCTTGTCAACCATATCAGCCCGCTGGAAAACTTCAAAGCGGTCGCGGCGATCCGAAGAATCATAGCGGAAGGGAACTACGACATTGTACACACCCATACGAAAGTTGCCGGTGTGGTCGGCCGGATCGCGGCAAAAACTTCAAAAGCAAAGACAATCATCCACCATGTCCACGGATGGGGTGCACCACAGGAGATGTCTTTCGGAAAACGCCTCCTCTATTTGTGGCTCGAACGTATTTGCGCATCATTCACTGATCGCATGGTCGCCGTCTGCAGGCTGGACATTGAAAAGGGACTGGCTTACCGGATCGGTAAGAAAGAGCAATTCTCGCTGATTTACAACGGCATCAGCGTCGAACAATACCAGAAACCGGTCGATGCGCATAAATGGCGAGCGAAATTGGGGCTGGAACCGCATACGAAACTCGTTGGCATGATCGCCCGGCTGGACGAACAAAAAAACCCTCTTGATTTCATTCGAGCGGCAAAATTGGTTCTTGAAAAATACTCCGGCGTACAGTTCTTATTCGTCGGTGATGGGCCGATGCGGTATGACTGCGAAAAGTTGATCACCGAGTACGGTATGGAAGACAGACTTTCCATCCTCGGATACCAGGAAGACGTTGCCGGCATATTAAAAATCCTTACACTGACTGCGATGAGTTCGCTGTGGGAGGGACTGCCGATCGTCTTCCTTGAATCGCTCAGTGCAGGCGTCCCGATCGTAGCGAATGACGTGGACGGCGCCAGAGAAGTTGTCATAGACGGCGAGACCGGTTTTCTTGTTACGCCTCGCAAACCCGAAGAAATGGCGGAACGGATCCTTGAACTGCTCAATAATGACCGGCTTTGTAAACAGATGGGGGCTGCAGGACAGGTCTTCGCCGATAATTTTTCGGTTCAGCGCATGCTCAGCCAGGTCGAGTCGTTATATGAAGAATTTACCGAAAAAGGCAATCTTATCCATAAATCCGGTTGAACGGACTGGTTGGTCGTAAAACTCATCATTTCGGCAAAGATAGAAAGGATATTCCTTCTGAATTCTGACTGGAAGCCGGACTTTTCGCCTGATTACCGGGGAATGGGCTGAAAAAACCTTCTGCAGCATTCAGAATTATCCAATTTGATGGGGAGAAGTCACAAAAACTGTTTTGCCGTTCTGCAGTACCTAATCGTAGTGCGTATCTCTGCGCTTCATCGAGGAGAATCCTGAAGGATAAAGCCGGCGTGGGAGCCGTCGCCTGATCTTCCTGCTTTTTTTAATATTTTTGGCATGACATTAGGTGTCCAGGCTTATTCCTTTATGGATAAAAGGAGACGTCATGGATATTTCGATTGATACCTACAAAAGTAGCTCAACAACGGTACAGGGCACAGACTTGGTTCGCATCGGAAAGAAAAACAATATTAGCCGGGTATATGACGTAATCCTCGTATTGGTTTCGATTCCGCTGTTGCTGCCTGTGTTGCTGATCATTGCGCTGGTGATTAAGATTGATTCGAAAGGAAAAGTGCTGTATAAACATACCCGGATCGGTAAGGACGGCAAAAAATTCGAAATCTTTAAGTTTCGAACCATGTCCACAAATGCGAAAGAGATGTTAGTATTATATTTGGAGAAAAACCCTGCAGCAAAAGCCGAATGGGAAGCAAACCAGAAACTAAAGTACGATCCGCGCATTACACGTGTGGGCCACTTCCTTCGCCGGTCTAGCCTGGACGAATTGCCGCAGCTAATCAATGTTCTCAAAGGCGAGATGAGCCTTGTCGGTCCCCGCCCAATCTACGCAGACGAAGAAGTAAGAAAATTCGGAGACAATTTCGAATACTACAAACAGGTGCGACCTGGCCTGACTGGTTTGTGGCAGGTTTCAGGACGCACGAATACCAGTTACGAAGAGCGTGTCCAATTGGACGTTAATTACATACGCAACTGGTCAATAATGCTTGATTTTAAGATCATGTTTCGTACCATTGGCGTTGTCTGGAAAGGCAATGGCGCCTACTAATTACTCGACATTTCTTTAATTCCTTGGGGCACCATCTCTATGCAGACCAGGGGGGCAGACAAACATCGCAGCCAGTGGTGGCTCATACTCGTCCTTTTACATTTATAGAGAAGCGAAATCATGAACGATTACATCGAATTAAGACGAATTATCCTCATCGCACTTCACCGCTGGTGGCTGCTCCTGCTGGTTTCAGGAGGCGCTCTATTTGCCGGGTTCTTTATCAGCCAGAGCATGCCCAAGGTGTACGAAGCTTCTGCAACCGTCATGGTCGGGCGCTTTACCCAGTCGACTGAACTCAATCGTGACGATATCCAGGTGAGCGATGTTCTCGCTAGAAATTACGCAGACCTGGTCAAACGCCAACCCGTTCTGAACGCGGTCGTTGAGAACCTGGGACTTGATTATGATTGGCGCGCCCTGCGATCGAACGTAAGCGTCGAACTGGTTGAAAATACCAACTTGCTGGAGATCATCGTCGAGGCTGATTCTCCCGAAGAAGCCAGGGTCATTGCAGATGAAATTTCACTACAGTTAATCATGCTCAGCCCGGACGGGAGCCCCGATCTTTCGGCTCAGCAAGATGACAAACTCGTGCGACAGCAGATTGATAGTCTGCAATCGATGATCGAGTCCGGCCAGGAACGTTACATCGCAATGCAGCAAGAACTGGCAGAAGAAACTTCTGCCGATCAATATAATCAGAAGCTACTTGAATTGAATACGCTTGGCAGGCTGATCGCAGACTGGCAGACGAACTACACCCAGCTCGTCATTTATCTTGAGAACAGCAAATCTCAAAATTACCTGTCTATCGTTGAACCTGCCCAGGCGAATCCCTCCCCTGCCCGTCCGCGCATATTGCTCAATACAATCATCAGCGGCGCAGCCGGATTTATCGTGATTTTCGGCATCGTCCTGGTTTACGAATTCTCAAATGAAAAGATCAGGTCACTGAACGAATTAGTCAAGGTTTTCGGATTGATTCCGCTGGGTATGGTTATAACTGACAGCAAGCGCAAGCCCAAAGAAATCATGGTGAATCCAGATGTGATCTCACCGGAAACCGAATCATACCGGGTGATTCGAAGCAACATCGAATTGACCGCAGATAAATCCATCCGTTCATTGTTGATCACCAGTCCTGAATCCGGCTCAGGGAAAAGCGTCATGACGATCAATCTCGGCATCGTCATGGCACAGGCAGGTTTGAGAACGATTATCGTTGATGGCGATTTCAGAAAACCCTCCCTGCATAAATTCTTTGATGTTGAACCTCAGGGTGGGCTGATCGAACTCCTCAGTGTAAACGGAAAAGACCCTGACGATTTCATAAAAAATACGGATATCGAAGGGCTCCGCTTAATTACCAGCGGAGACATGTATTCCAATGTGATCAAGCCGATGGGCACCCAGGATGTCAGGAATTTATTGAATAAATTGACGAAAGAAGCGGATATCGTGATATTTGACAGCCCGCCGATCGTCGATTATGCGGATGGCCTGACGCTTTCAAGCCAGGTTGATGGGGTTGTCCTTGTCGTCAACGCCGGAAAGACCAAGAACAGTCAGGTTCGATCGGCTGTATCGAGCCTGAACCTCGTACGCGCCAATGTCCTCGGGACAGTCATAAACCACATTAAATCAAGAGGGCTGCTCGGATTCCTTTCAAGTCCAACAACGATCAGCCCGGTCCAGATGCCGATTCCAGCACATCAGAACCGCCTCGGGCACTCCGAAATCCCAATCAAACACCTTTTACCGGAAGCCCTTATCGATCCGGTCGAACTGAAAGAAATCCGTGATAAAGCCATCATGTTGATGGGCATGAGCGGATCACTTAATAGCTCTGATATCGCGGGTATTAATCTGGATGAGGTGAAGTTCCATAAAGAAGGG
>JBFGQG010000338.1:0-4761 GCA_041564295.1 Anaerolineales bacterium
GCTGCTGCTGGACGGATTGATGTCTGTACGCGGTTGGAGAATGGTATATCCTGAAATTACATCCTCACCACATACACCCACTCTTCCCGGCTTGAGACGGGCACGGTTTAACGGATGTGCCAGGACGGCAATTAACTTTCGGGCAGCTTCGCGCGGCAGAATCGTATCGGAATCCAGCGTAATAACGTAGCGCACGCCCTGGAGAATAGAAAGGTCCCCTTCCCAGATAGGGAAAGATGCTTCGCTCCCCCCGGTTAGATCCTCCAGGGAGATATTTTGGGCTGCCAGAATCAAGCGGTTTAGCTCGAGGAGTTTGCCGCGTTTGCGCTCCCAACCCATCCAGACGCCTTCGGAGGGATTCCAGCGGCGCTCACGGTGGAGCAGGATAAAGCGCTCAGCCAAATGATCCAACGCCGCGCGCGGATATTGATTATTCAACCCGCGAATGCCTTGCCGTGCCCGTTCGACCAGGTCAGAATCAGCGGGCTGGTTTTCTGTCGGGGAATCTGTGAAATCGGTCAACAAGGCGAAACCAAGACCCGGGTCAGGGTTGCGGAGATAATGCTGCTCCAGCTGCCCTACCAGGGAATCAACTTCATCCAGCTCGGAGAGCATCGCCGGTATGACGACCAGGGTCCTGCACGCGTCCGGAATTCCGCCGGTGAAGTCCATTTGAAGCAAGCTCTCCGGTTTGACGATTTGAGTGACCAGCCAGTTGGCCAACTCCACGGCAATTGTCAGGGTGGGGACCAGGCTGAGTACAAGAATCAGCAGGAATTCGGTCACCGGTATGCTTCGCAAAGCGGCAAAGACCAGAGGAATGGCCATCAATCCGACCGAGAGGCTGGCTATCAAACCCAGGTAAAGTGTGGTGGGATTCGCATGGATAAAGCGCTCCAACCGCAGCCGCCCTTGCGGTTGGTACCCGACAGCTTGTTCCAACGCTGGTCGACCCTGACCCAGGAGAAAGTAGCCGATATGGGCTTCAGGCTCTGAGAGAAAGCCATCCCATCCGTCTGGCTGTCCTGCCTGATTATCACCTCGTTCTTGATCCGGCGATTCTTTCGATTCTGGCTTTGGCTTCAAGGTTTGTTGCTCCAAACCAGCGGCGGCCAGATTGATTGTGTGTTGAGCGACAGCCAGTTCATTGCTCAGGCTAAATTTTGAAATAGTTTCCACGGCTTTGCGATAGCGATCTCGTGTTGCGAAATCCATTCCACTGTACAACTGGGCCGGATCCTTGAGCAGCGTCATTTCGACCAGACTCAAAGATTCAAAAAAGTGCTTCCAGTCAAATATGTCCAGGGATCGTAAGCTGCGAATGCTGTGTTCCACGATGAGCGGATTATCAATAATTCCCGAAGACTTCGAGATAGGGACTGGCTCTGTAATCGCCTCCCCATCGAGTCCAGTGAGTTGAGCAACCGACGCCATCAAAGTTTCCAGGACTCCCAGCCGCAGCATCGTCGGTATTGCCCATAGTTCCCCCATCGTAAGCGGGAACGCTTCCTGGTAAGCTCCTACAAACTGTTGAACACGGTGGAGGTCCAGCAGTGCGTTCTCGTTTTGAATAATCTCCGAGGAAAGACTATAGACGCGTGGTTGACCAGTTTTCAGACGAGGAAGCTCGCGTTCATAGTGTGGCGGAAGGTCTTGCTGCACCTGCCGGAGAACCTGCACAATGATGTAATAGTTGTCCAACAGCCATTCTGCAGCCAAAGAGTGCTGGCCCACCTCTTTTGTTTGCGCTTGCAAGCGACCTGCTGCCTCTTTTAATATGGTGGTAAAACGCGGGATACGCGCGGATAGGAGTTTTGCCGAATCTGGCGAGTGGAAATCTGCCTGAGAAAAACCTGGGCGGTCATTTTGCGGAATCTGGGCCTGGCCCCGATGTTTTTCTGCCAACAAACGGCTTTGAGCCTCCAGCTTTCCTGGCGGTGTGTCCGGTTGATTCCTTGTTTGTGGCCGTTCCGGCGTGATGGGAACCTGATTCGGCACGGGTTAATGGCCTCCAGTTTCGCGGGCAATCAACTCCGCCTGGGTCAGCTCGATCTGGTCAGCCGGTAAATCCTGCAAAATTACAAGCGGTGTACTGCCGAAAACGATAAAATTGAACCCGATACTGCCAAAAGGCCAGCGTGTTTCGCCAGAATAACCGTGAGCGCTTAAAATCGTCAAATCGATATCATTCGCTTCCGCGATCTGGTGTAGGGTTCGGCTGACATTTGGGCTGACCATCAATCTGGTTTGGATAGGCATGTCGATCCGAGATTTTAGATCTTCAAGATATTTAAGTGCTTCGACTCGATTTCGCTCCGCCAGCTGGTTGGCCAGCAGAAGATCCTCTTGTGAAGCAGATGTTCTGCGAGGTAATTCGGGCTGCCGTACTACATGTGCGGCGAGGATGTCGCATTTGTGGGCGCGTGCCAGAGCCTTAGCGAGTGCCAGTGACATATCCGCCCGCTGAGAACCATCCAGAGGAAGAAAGATCTTTTTATACTGGAGTCCAGCCAGAATTTCAGTCAAAGATTGATAGGCACGGATGATCATAACGGAACGGTGGGCGCGCAGGACGACTTGCTGCACAACACTGCTGACATTCCATGGGCTCAAACCACTTTGGCCATGACTGCTTATCAAAATCAGGTCAGCATTCCAGGATTGGGCAATCTCAATAATCTGTTCCGCGGGTCTGCCATCATGAAGTTCCGTGGATACTTTTACTCCGGCAGCCTTTAACCTTTCAGCGATGCTCGTGAGGTAACTCTTCGCTTCCGCCTTACTGGTCTGCCAATCCACAGGGTCAATCATACGCATGCGCGCGGTCACGCCAAAAGGTTCCAGGACGCTCAACAACATTACCTCTGGATCACAGATTTGCGCAATCGCGACCAGATGCGGCAATACACATTCCGCCAATTTCGAACTATCCAACGGAAGAAGAATCCGATTAAACATTGCCTTTCCTTTTTCGGGGAACTTCACCCTTATCTTTCTACCACTTGCTGCGAGAGTCCAGGGTTATTGTTGACAATTTCAAGCGACTCTGCGATCGCTAATTACTCAACCAGGACAGAGCAGGTGTTTTTTCCCGGGCTTCCTGGAATCGATTGGGAACCAGGGATTGATACACTTCTTCATGGAGGCTGGTTGAACGTTCAAGGGAGTGGCGTTCAGCGACGCGCTGCCCCGCTTTGCCCATTTCATGGGATAAATCCGGATCGCGCACAATATCCAGGATTCGCTCAGCCATGGCTTCTACATCGTCCGGAGAGACAAGATACCCATTAACCCCATCCTGAACAATTTCCGGAATGCAGGTGGCGCGGAATGCTACGATGGGGATTCCTGAGGCCATCGCTTCCAACAAAACCATCCCCTGTGTTTCAATTTCGGAGGCGGTTACAAAAACCGAAGCAAGCCGGTAAAGAATGTTCAAATCGTCACCGGGTTCGACAAAGCCCGAAAAACAACAGTCGTCAAGGATCTCACTTTCCTCGGCAACCTCATGCAGTTTTTCGAACTGCTGCCCATCACCCACCACAAAAAGCTGGGCATTCGCATGATCGATTGCTTTCACCGAAGCCTCAATGACCAGGTTGACCTGTTTGTCAAAATCGATACGACCCACATGCAGAATGATCGGTCGTACCGGATCCAGGCCGTATTTTGTACAAAGCAATTGCCTTTCAATAGCGGTCATGGGTTTTGGGCGAAACGGGTCTATATCCATCCCGTTGCTGATCACAAATGGTAGGAAACCGGTATTTTCTTCGACCATCCTGGCACTCGTGGCGGTTGGGGAAATAAACTGAACCGTGGAACGGTTCAACCAGAGGGAATATGCCCAGAGTACGCTTTCAACCACGGGTCTCAGTCCAGGAAAGTTCGGCAGATACGCAGAAACAAATCCTGGGAGCTGGTGAGAGGTCATGACAAGGGGGACCTCAAGCTTCCTTCCGGCCAAAACGCCAGCCAGCCCAACTGTAATACTATCATGCAGATGGATGATATCGGGGGAAAAAGCGTTGAGTTCCTTAAGTATATCAGCGTAAGCCCAGAGAATAAAACGCTGATTGTGACGAAAAGGATTGAATGCGGATTTCAATCGAACCACTTTCAATTGGGAGTTTTCTGCCACATAGCGTTTGCCGGTCTCGCTTGCTGCCAGAACCAGGATGTCGTGTCCCCGGGCGGTCATTTCCTCGGCCAGGTGCTGCACAACGATGGAGACTCCGTTGATCATTGGCGGATACGATTGGGTGAGATAAGCAATTTTCATAAGCAGCCTTTTATTGGGGTCGTATGATTATTATGCGATCGATGCGAGCAAGTGAAATATGGTAAGGGATGTAGAGATAAGAATAAGACAAAACCTCCCCGGTGGCATCCGCTGGCTGGGGAGGTTCTAGCTCCGCCATTTGGGGGAGATTAATGGGTGCTCGTGCGGTTGAGAAGGATATAAACCCGGACAGCTTGAGAGGCAATGTGATAGAAGAAAATGGCATGACGACCTCCAAGACCTGCTGTTTCCGCAGGGGTTATGACCTGCCCCTCAGATCTGATCCAAGTTGATAATTAGGAAGGTCTCAAAAAAGAGGAATTGGATGTCGAGTCGCCCATCCAATTTGGGTGCAGTTTGGGTGCAAATACCATGGAATCAGTAGATTTTATGGACGGTGTGTACCAAATTCCAGTCTGGTTCTGGACGCTTTAGACAGGAAAGACACTCTATTCCTCTATAGACAGCCTTTTCCTAAA
>JBFGQG010000339.1:0-4749 GCA_041564295.1 Anaerolineales bacterium
CCACGATCGTATCGCCTTCCCAATCGTCAGGAACGAGACCCGCTTCTGCGAGCTGGCGTTTCACACGCTCAGGATTGGCGTTCGCGCGATCGATTTTGTTCAGCGCCACGATCATCGGCACCTGTGCGGCCTTTGCATGGGCGAGCGCTTCGCGCGTTTGCGGCATGACGCCGTCATCTGCGGCGACGACGAGCACGACAACGTCAGCGCCCTGAGCGCCGCGGGCACGCATGGCGGTGAAAGCGGCATGGCCAGGAGTGTCGAGGAACGTGATAAGCTGATTGTTGTGCTTCACCTGGTAGGCGCCGATATGCTGTGTAATTCCGCCGGCTTCACCAGAAGCCACGCTGGTGTCGCGGATCGCATCGAGGAGCGTCGTCTTCCCATGATCGACGTGCCCCAGTATGGTAACGACGGGCGGGCGTACGGTCAGGTCTTCCTCTTTTTCGTCCTCAATTAAACGCTTCCAAAGTGGTACTTCCCCCTCCTGTGAGGCTTCCTGCTGCTCGAATGTTTCCAATTCGACCTCATAGCCCAATTCAGCAGCCACAATCGCAGCCGTATCGAAATCGATCAGCTGGTTGATATTCGCCATCACGCCGTTCGACATCAAAGTCTTGATCACATCGATCGGGCTTGACTTTAAAGTCTGCGCCAGGTCGCGAACGGTAATGCTCCCTGGTAATATAATCACGTCTTCTTTAATTGAATCACTCATCTGCGGATCCTCACTTACTTGTATTAATCTCTCTTATTCTAACGGCAACAGCGCAGCCAATATGTCCATCGGTGCGCTTTGTCCGGTTCCCCTCTACCCGGTCCTGGTTATGACTCCCACAGGCCAGAGCCTGCGGATTCGGAAGCGGCCTGCAATCAGGTCTCAGGCAGTTCTTCGAGAGCGGATTGCAACCTGTTCCGGTCTTCGGCGCTCAGGTCGGTCTTCAATGACTTTGCAAGCCCACCCTTGAGCGCTAAATCCCAACAGGAACGAAGGTTGTGCAGGTAAGCTCCCCGACCAGCCAACCGGCCGGTCGGGTCCACATACACTCCGTCTGTTGTACGAACGATACGGATCAGATCACGCTTTGCCAGCACCCTGCGACAACCAACACACGTACGTTGCGGCGTATGCTTGCGGCGCGCGGGTTGTTTGGTCTTCATAGTGAACTATTCCCAATCTTCTTCCAACCAGTCGTCTTTACCGCCGCGCTTGCGCTTGCGGCGCACGATTGTCATGTCAAGGTCCGGATCATATTCCATTTCGTGGAAACGCTTCTTGCGTTTCTTTCTTGATTTTCCGGTTTTCTCATCCAGTTCGGAGTCGACATCGGAATCCGAATCTTCATCCGAGAAACCGAAGTCTTCAGGTGTGAACTGGAACAGGTCATCAAAGTCTTTTTCAGCCAGATCGTCTTTCACCGGCACGAGATCATCTTCTTGATCCGTTTGCTCCTCAAGGACAACCTCATCGGCTGCGGCTGCCTCGGCTTTGAGTTCAGGCTCAGCAACCTGTTCAGCCGCAGGCTCTTCCTCTGCAGCAACCGGCTCTTCGACGGCCGCTTCAACTTCTTCCTCGACCTCCAAGGCCGTCTCGACCTCATCGACCGCTGCGCCTACTTCAACGTCTACAGCCTCAGAAATCTCATCCGGCGCTTCGACCGGTTCGGGCGGGTTCGCCAGGAAGTTCTCAACAGCGGCCTGAATGTCTTCCATGGCTTTCGGACCGATACCGTTCAGCGCGAGCACTTCATCCGGGTCCAGGGCAAGCTGGTAAATCAGGTCGCCGATGGACGAATAGCCTTCTCCACCTAACAGGATGGTATGACGGAGGGAGATACCGAGTTCTTCCAATGGGGTATCAAAAGCAACAGGCGGAACGGCGGCACGGATCTCAGCCCGCTCATCCATTTCAGCCTTGCGTTCGGCTGCACGTTTCTCCAGCAGCCTGTTTTCAACACGAGTGATGAACTGAGCGAGCACAGTGTAATCTTCCGGAGGCACCGGCCGACCTTCAGCTTTCTTCGCAAGAATAGTTTCAACATTTTCCATGACAGGCGTTTCGTCTTCGATCATGAAAGCATAGGCTTCATCGGTCTGGAGGCGGTGTAGAGAATCGGCGGCGGCTTCAGGGATACTCTTAATGTCGATCCGCCAGCCGGTCAATTTGGCCGCGAGGCGGGCATTCTGGCCGTCCCGGCCGATGGCCAGGCTGAGCTGGTCTTCGGGTACCACGACGGTTGCCGTTTTATTGCCTTTACTGAAGCGGTCGAGAAACACGCCGAGCACGCGGGCCGGGCTGAGGGCCTTGGCAATATATTCTGACGGATCGGGGTTCCATTCGATCACGTCAATTTTCTCATCGTGAAGCTCGCGGACGATCGCCTGGATGCGCACACCGCGCACGCCAACGCACGCACCGACCGGGTCTATTCCCGGTTGAATGGCCGAAACGGCAACTTTAGATCGCTGACCCGGTTCGCGTGAGATCGAGCGGATCTCGACGAGGCCCTGGTAAATTTCGGGGACTTCATCCTCCAACAGGCGGCGCAGGAAATTCTTGTGCGACCGCGACAGGATGATTTGCGGGCCGCGCGGAGTCATTTTGACTTCCAGTAACAGCGCCCGGACTCGATCGTGGAGGCGGAAGCGTTCGCCGCGGATTTGTTCCTTGTAAGGCATATGACCTTCAGCCTTTTTATCCAATCCAAGCGTCACCTGGCTCTTGTTGAGAGCCTGCACAACGCCGTTCACCACGTCGCCAACCTGCGCGCTGAAATGCTTGAACTGCTCTTCGCGTTCAGCCTCTCGGATGCGCTGCTGGATCACCTGGCGAGCGGTCTGCGCGGCGACGCGACCGAAATCATCCGGAGTGGTCTCCACGAGCACCATGTCACCGAGTTCCGTATCCGGTTCATATTCGCGGGCGACTTCCAGGACAACTTCAGTGCGGTCGTCGTGGATATCTTCCACGACTTCTTTCTCCGCAAAGATTTTCACTCCGCCTTTTTCGGTGTCGATTTTTGCGACGACCTGCTGCGCGCTTGAGGCATTGACTGCCTTCCGGTATGCAGAGACCATCGCGGCTTCGATCGCTTCGATAACCACCTCAGGGGGCAGTCCCTTTGCGTCGAGCACCTCGTTAAAGGCCAGGGTAAACTCTTTCTTCATGCTTCTTTCTCCAAATCGTGATGTTGCCGGCTTTTTCTCAGCCGAAAGCATACCAGGGTTACAGTACGGGTCGTTTCCCCGTGCAACCCATCATCATTCTTTACTTCCATGTATAAACAGAAAAGTGGGGGTTGCCCACTTTCCGCCATCAAACTATAGTGCTAGTGCGAAGAACATTCTAGCACAAATTAAGTTGCGGGACAAGAGAAATGCGCAAGACTCTTATATTTTTCGTACTTTCCCACCCTGCTGCTACCGCAATTCCAGGGGGCCCTGCCCCACTTCTTCGTGGCAAAATACACAGGCCGGGAACATAAAAAACTCAACATCCAGATAAAGCGTCTGGTCACCGTCGGGAATAGTTCGGTGCGCGTGGTGGCAGTCGAGACAGTCGAGCGAGGAATTAACTTCGGCCAGTTCAATGAACAAGGTGCCGGAGAGGCCTTCGGGCGGTTCAAACGGTTCCAGGCCTTTTGCTTCCAACTCGCCGGCTGCGGCTAACTGGTTGTGGTAATGATTGTTGAAGCCCAGTTCAAGCAATGAATCTGTATGGCAATCCACACAGGCAGCGTTTAAAAGGAGAGGTTCACCAGCGAAGACTTTCTCGATCGCTGGATTCGCACGCCCGGTCACCCAGATAAACGCATCTCTCATCCCGAGCAGGTAAGTCTGCCAGCGATGTGACAATGATTGGTCCCCGCGGTGACAGTCGATACATCGAAAAACTGCTTGCGACGGGGCTTTATAGTGCGCACTCGACAGGTCCGGCGGCGGGGCCAGGATCCCGGCCAGCGTATCCTGTGCGCGATTGAAATAAGTTTCCTCAGGGACGGTATGGCAACTGATGCAGAATGAGTCGCTTTCTTCCAGCTTTGATCCGACAGGGAACGACAACCCCAATAAGGCGATAAAGAGTATGCCCAGCCCCAACCAGCGTTTCTTATTTTTCATGGCTCGCTCCGTCTAGCATGTATTCAACTGTGTGGACTGCAGATAACGGATCAGGTGCCTTTCAACGCCTTCTCCATGCGCCATGCCGGCTCGTCGACGTAACGCCGGATCCCTTCATGGTCAATATAGGACCATTTTCCCGGCTCCGGTGCTACGATCCGGTAACCTCTACGAAAATAAAAACGGTAAGCGTCGGGATTATCTTGAGCGACGTTGAGCGTTGCCCTGGTAAAACCGCGTTCAGCCAGGTCCGCTTCCACGACGTCCATCATCATGTTGCCAAGGCCCAGATTACGGAACTGTTCTTTGACGCGGATGGAGTACATGTAAGCGCGCCCGCGCCCGTCTGCCAGTTCACGACGATACCGACTTTCAAAGAGAACAAACACCTGGCCGAGAATTTCTCCACTGAAAACGTTCTCCGCCACCCACGGAACGCCGTTTCCGGACAGGTAATCCCTGTAGGTCAGCTCGAACTGCCGCCTGAAATGCGTATACTCGCCTTCCCATTCGAGATCGGGCAGGTCTTCAGCACGAAGATGCCGCAAACGTATCTTTCCGTAGTTCGAGGTTGGCATTTGGTCTGGCTCGGAAAACGCCTATGGATCAACCCGAAAGCGCTGGCCCTGC
>JBFGQG010000340.1:0-4738 GCA_041564295.1 Anaerolineales bacterium
ATCAATAGCTCCATATCAACTAGATTCTATGCAGGTTGGAATAAGAAACCAGTTACCGTGCGGTTGCAATACAAATACCGGCAATGACCAGCATCAGGATCAAAGGGACGGCTGTTATCAACAAAACGACACCCGTAATCTGAAATATCTCTTTTCCGGATATCGTACCGGTTGTTTGCATGAGGTCTGTACCGCAGCGCGGGCATTCCATCAATTGCGGAGGAAGCATTGCACTGCATTTCGGACAAAATTGGTGTGTGGGACCGTAGGACATGTGCCAGCTTCCTTTGAATAAAAGTCACACAGCTTTGGAAATTTCCGCAACCGCCTCAGGATTGACCAGGGAGGAGGTATCGCCGGGGTCTTCACCCAGGTAAGCGGATCGCACCATCCTGCGCATGACTTTTGCATTACGGGTCTTGGGCAGATCGCTTACGAACAAGACGGATTTCGGAGCCATAGGTTTCCCCATCTCGGCTATGACCAGTTGACGTAAGGTTGAGCGGAGAGCTTCGCCTGGGATGACGCCATCCGCCAGAACAACGAAAAGGACGACTTCACTCCCTTTTATCGGATGCGGCACGCCTATCGCAGCTGCTTCGAGGACATCTGGATGCGCTACGACGACAGATTCTACTTCAGCAGGGCCCAGGCGTTTCCCGGCAACTTTGATCGTGTCGTCCGATCTCCCGAGGATGTACCATAATCCGTCTTCATCCCTGGCGGCAAAATCGCCATGCACCCAGACGTCCGGCCAGCGCGACCAATATGTTTCAAAATACCGTTCACTGTCTTTCCAGAATCCGCGTGTCATTCCAATCCAGGGCGCCTTGATGACGAGTTCTCCAACTTCACCTGAAACAGACCGCCCATCCTCGTCCACAACATCCGCAGCGATGCCGGGACAGGCCGCAGAAAACGCGGCTGGTTTTAATGGCAGGATGGGATTGCCCATTACAATTCCGCCAGAAATCTCGGTGCCCCCCGAATAATTGATAATGGGCCTCGTCCCCTCCCCTACCTTTTCGAACAGCCACAACCAGGGTTCCGGGTTCCAAGGTTCTCCTGTGGATGCAAAATACCGGAGCGAGCTGATATCGTGTTTCCTGACCGGTTCGATTCCCTTTGCAGCCAGAACACGCACGAGCGTAGGGGAAATGCCAAGTGTCGTGATCTGATGCGTCTCGACCATTCGCCACAACCGGTCTGCACCCGGGTAATCCGGCGCACCATCGTAAATAAAGAACGTCGCTCCGAGGATCAGCGTGCCGAAGACGAGCCAGGGCCCCATCATCCAACCCATATCTGTCATCCAGTAGATCAGGTCTCCCTGCCGCACGTCTGTTCCGAAGGCCATATCCTGTGCAGCTTTGACCGGGAATCCGCAGTGCGTGTGGACCGCGCCCTTTGGCCGGCCGGTTGTACCTGATGTGTAGATCACCATCAAAAGATCTTCAGCGTCAGTTTTTTCTGTTTCCGAGTAAACCGGCTGGTCTCGAATGAGGTCTCCCCACCAATGATCCCGACCAGCCGCCATATTGACATCAGCGCCTATTCGATCAAATACGACCATGTGCTCCAATGTTGGTGTTTGCGCGGCAGCTTCATCTGCGGTCGGCTTCATCAATATGATTGATTCGCGCCGGTAAAAACCGTCTGCTGTGATGAGCGCTCTGGCATCAGCATCGACAAGGCGAGTTACTACGGCACCCGCACCATAACCGGAGAACAACGGAAGGATCACACCACCGATCTTGGCCACGGCCAGAACTGCTACAACAATTTCAGGCGACATGGGCATGTATATACCGACAGCATCTCCTTTTCCCAGGCCCAGAGACCTGAGCCCGTTTGCAAACCTGCTCACTTCATCAAACAATTCCCTGTAGGTTAGTGTCCGCGTCCTGCCTTCTTCGCCTTCCCATATCACGGCGGGTAATTTTTCAGCCGGAGTACCGATATATTTATCCAGGCAATTATGAACGATATTCATTTTCCCCCCGACACACCAGCGAGGCATCTGGATGCCGCCAGATAGATCTACAACCTGTTGATATGGTTCATAAAATCGGATATCAAGGAAATCAAGGACAGCTTGTGTAAACCACGCAACGTCCGAGGTGGACTTTTTCATCAACGTTTCAAAATCCGTCAGCCCATGTTGGTTCATAAAACGGGTCAGATTTGCGTTTTCCAGGTGGGAAGCGGATGGGCGCCAGACGAACGTTCCCCCAAAGTCAAACGATTCTTTCATTTCGAGCTCCTCGAATTATCAGTGCTGTGTTCAGAAAGATTCTACACCAAGTTTTTTTATGAAAATCATCCCTGGACAGTGCACCCCGACCTGTCATTCTGCAGTACAAGGAGTATAATCCCCTATTGCATTCATGGCCTGGTAAGCCATGAACTTTTTTTGTCGAATGATTATGGGACCGAAAAATAAATCTTCCGAAACGCATTCTCCCGGGAATATCTTTTCAACTGCAATCAGCAAACTGCTGGTTCGCTGGCAGCTGCCTGAAGAAGTCGTGCTGACGACAAGCGCGATGGTCGTCGGCATTAGTACAGGTATCGGCGCTGTTTTCTTCATCAAGATGCTGGATTTTATTAAGCTCTGGAGTTCATCGCTCGTTGAAATCATTGGTGAACCCCCGGGTAGACTGTTCGTGATGACTGCCGCTGGTATCATCGTTGGATATATCGTTTCCAGGTGGGCCAGCGAGGCAAAAGGACATGGTGTGCCTGAGGTCATGGAGGCCATCGCCATTCGAGGCGGCCGGATTCGACCACGCGTGGCAGCGATTAAAGTCCTGGCTTCATCGATCACGATCGGCGCGGGCGGCTCGGCAGGGCGAGAAGGCCCGATCGTACAGGCAGGATCAGCTCTTGGATCGACCCTTGGACAAGTCCTTCATTTTTCGAATGAACGTGTTCGCACGCTCGTTGCCTGCGGCGCTGCAGCTGGAATTGCAGCGACTTTCAATGCACCGATCGCAGGTTCGATTTTTGCCCTGGAGGTTATTCTGGGCCGGTTCACTGTCCGGTATTTCGGCGCGGTCGTTATCAGTTCTGTTTCCGCTGGCGTGATCGGAAGGGTATTCCTCGGCGATAAACCGGCCTTTTCCGTGCCTGCGTATGCCTTGCACCATATCGCAGAACTCGGCATTTATGTCGTCCTCGGGATTCTGTCCGCAGTTGCAGCTGTCGCATTTATCCGGATGCTATATAAGGCTGAAGAGCTTTTTGACCAATGGCCGGTGCCGCAGTCGATTCGAGCTGGAGCAGGAATGGCGTTGACGGCAGTCGTCGCTCTCCCGCTCGCAGGCAGAGAAGTGCTAGGGCCGGGCCTTGAAATGATCGGGGAAACGATCGCGGAAGATTTTCGTTTACCATTGATGACCATGACAGCACTACTCGTCTTGAAGATGCTGGCGACCTGTTTCACACTCGGAGGGGGTAACTCGGGCGGTGTTTTCGCGCCAAGCCTCTTCATGGGTGCTGTACTCGGTGGGATAGTTGGATCAGTTGCGCAGGAGATTTTTCCGGGGATCGTGGTCCATCCGGGTGCTTATGCCATCGTCGGTATGGCCGCTGTCTTCTCTGGTGCAGCACGCGCGCCTATCACTGCGGTTTTGATCGTTTTCGAAATGTCGAACGACTACCGGCTGATATTGCCGTTATTGTT
This sequence comes from Anaerolineales bacterium, assembly GCA_041564295.1. Classification (GTDB taxonomy): domain Bacteria; phylum Chloroflexota; class Anaerolineae; order Anaerolineales; family JABWBV01; genus DATDOR01. The sequence goes on from JBFGQG010000340.1 coordinate 3,686, forward strand.
AGCTACAGTAATCTCCACATTGCTGGCAGAAAACTTGTTCAAAGAGTCAATTTACACTTTGAAACTAAAACACAAAGGCATCGCTCTGCAAAGCGGTCGGGATATCGATGTTCTGCAAGGCGTGCGAGTCGAAGAAGTAATGACGCAGAACCCTGAATCGGTTAGCTCTTCTACGCCGGTATTCGAATTAGCTAACCGGTTCGCGGTAACGGGACACCACGGACTTCCTATCTACGATGCAGATGGATCGTTCTGGGGACTGGTCACGATTAACGATCTCAGGCGTGCACAGGCATCGGGGATACATTCTGAAGCTTCTGTAAAAGATATTGCGGTACCGGTTTCACGTCTGTCGATCGCTTATCCGGACGAAACGCTCAGCGAAGTTATGGCGCGCATGAGCACACGCGGTATCGGACGACTGCCGGTAATTTCGCGTGAAGACCCATCCAGCCTTCTCGGTCTCGTCCGTCGGGAAGATGTGCTGCATGGTTACCGCGTCGCATTAATTCGGAAAACCGAAGCCCAGCACCGCAAAAAACAGATCGAACTCAGGAACCTGGACAATAAAGAATTCGTCGAGATACACTTGCAGCAAACAAGCCGCTGGGTGGGACAACCACTAAGTTCACTCGCCTCCGAACTGCCGAACGAATGTGTTATCGTTTCTCTCGGACGCTCCGGTCGTGTGCTCATCCCGCATGGAGATACGATCTTCCAGGCTGACGATCTGATAACGGCGTTCGTAGCACACGATCAGCGCGAACGTCTCAACCAGTGTCTGCAGTAAGCTGTCTAAAGCCAGGTAATTGAAGAATAAACAGGGGATCTCATTCGGCCCGCACAACTGGCTGCCGCGAGGCAAAGTCAACCAGGCGAATGCAGAGCATCCCAAAGAACATGGGCAACCAGAGGGTCATACCCCGGTAGGCCAGCGTAATCACGACCGCAGAATCCAACGGCACAAACATTGCTCTCAATGTGAGTGGGAGGAGCGTCTCCACAACACCAATTCCGACGGGAGATGGTGAAACGACCATAAATAAAAAGGCG
>JBFGQG010000341.1:0-4711 GCA_041564295.1 Anaerolineales bacterium
GCGCACGGAGGAATTCACGATCGGACGTTCATCAGAAAACCAGATCGTTCTGGCCTCGAATACGGTCTCGCGCAAACACGCCCGTATCACGAGCATAGACGACCGCTACGCCATCGAAGACCTGAACAGCCGGAATGGGACTTTCGTTAACGGTGAACGAACCCAGTCTGCAGAACTGTTCGATGGCGATCTCATCGAAATCGGCGGCAAGCTATTGCTCTTCCAGCAGGGAAAAATCACTCCGTACACCAGCCAGGGCTTTCGGTTGGACGTCGTCGGGCTTTCTAAATCCTTTATGCAGGGCAAACAGCGCAGGGAAATCCTGCGCGGCATTGATATGACAATCCTGCCGAAGGAATTCCTGGCCATCGTCGGCGCCAGCGGCTCAGGTAAAACCACGCTGATGCGCGCTTTGAACGGCACGAGCCCAGGAGAAGGCCGCGTACTCTTGAACGGCCATGATTTCTATGAAGAATACGACCTTTTCCGGCACCAGATCGGTTATGTGCCACAGTTTGAAATCCTCCACAACGTATTGACCGTCGAACAGGCGCTGGATTTCGCAGCTCGACTGCGTCTGCCTCCTGAGTTGTCTCGCCAGGAACGCGCAAAACGCATCGAGCAGGCGCTGGTGACCGTTTCGATGGATGCGCCGAAGATTCGCTCGACGAAGATTGCCAACCTTTCCGGCGGCCAGCGCAGGCGTGTAAGCATTGCCGCCGAATTGATCGCTGATCCCAACTTGATCTACCTTGATGAAGCGACCTCCGGCCTGGACCCCGGACTTGAAAAGAAGATGATGTACACGCTGCGGAAGATGGCCGACGAAGGCCGGACCATCGTGCTGATCACGCATGCGACGGCCAATATTGTACAGGCGGACCACGTTGCCTTCCTTTCTCAAGGCAAGCTGGTGTTCTTCGGCCCGTCGCGGGATGCGCTGCCTTTCTTCGAAGTGGACGAATTCGCGGACATTTACGACCGTATTGAAAAACAGGGCGACCATTGGGAAAGCGTTTTTCAAAATGAACAGTCGGAGAAATACCAGCGATACATTTTAGAACGGCAGCAAAGCCGTAAAGCGATCCCGGTAAAACGGATAAAACCGCGCCGCGGATCACTGTCCGGGTTTATACGCCAACTGGCGCTCCTGACAGAAAGGACGCTTAAAGTGATCATGAGCGATCGGATCACGCTCCTGCTGTTGCTGCTGCTCTTTCCACTAACGGCACTCTTACAGCTGGTCATAGCCACACCGTTTGTCCTGACCGGCGATCCCGCATATCTTGCGGATCCTGTCGGAGCAGCTGCCGATCTTGCGAGGGCCTACACGCCTTTTGCGGACATGAACACTTTTGTCTTCGTGATGGGCCTTGAGGCGGTTCTCGTTGGGCTCTTCGTACCGTCGACGGAGCTGCTAAAAGAGCGGCTGATTTATCGGCGGGAAAGAATGATCAATCTTGGCCTGGTGCCGTACCTGGCCAGCAAGATCATCGTGTTTACGTTGTTCTCGTTCGTGCAGGTGCTGCTGTACATGCTCGTCCTATCGCTAGGCGTCGATTATCCGGAAGCAGGAATTTTTTTGCCGGGGCCGCTTGAGATTTTCATGACCCTCTTTTTGACCATGCTTGCCGGCAACGGGCTCGGACTGGCGGTCTCGGCCATCAGCCGCAGCAACGAAGTTGCGATTTACATCCTGACGTTGATGTTGTTCTTCCAGTTCTTTTTTGCAGGCGCGGTCTTCGACCTGCGTGATCAAGCCGCCGAACCGCTGTCGTACCTGACGACGACTCGCTGGTCGCTGGTTGCGTTAGGTTCCACGCTGGACATGGAAGGGATTACCGGGAGCACCGTGCTGTGTAATACGCTGGACAACCCTCTGACGCCGGAAATCGACGAGGTCACGCGCTGCTTTCATTATCCCGAAGCTGTTGAAAACTTGATGCTGCCCTACGGCAAGGACAAACTACTTCAGTCATGGGGCGTTCTGCTCTTGACGATGGCGTTCGGCCTGGTTGTGACCGGAGTCCTGATCCGGCGGTTGGATACGCTGTGATTAATTTAAATATTGATGGGGGGAGCCAGGAGCCGGGTGCCTGAGATCCAGGCTTATGATCCCACGTCAACCAGCTCCTCCCTCAGCGCCGAACGAATTTCCATCGCTTTCTTTTCATCCATATCCGAATCGAGATAGAGTAAATCTAAGCAGAGCCTTTCTCTGAAAATGCGCGCCTGCCCGGCGAACACCGGGCCGAAACGGTTGTTTGAGATGAAACCATTGAGACCGAGCAGCTCAAAAGCACCTGAATGCAGCGGCAGATCGACTGGGCCTGAATAGCTCATCGCGCTCATGCCCAACCGGATTTTTTTCCACCGCAGAACCATCTCGATCAACCGGTCGGAAAGCAGGAATGTAAAGAACTTGTCTCCGCGCCGGAATGCTTTCACGAGTGACTCCTGGACGCGTTCCGCAAATTCCCAGGAACTGTCGCCGGCGGGCAGTGTATCTGTGAAAGGGATCATCGTGATCGCACTGCCAAGCGCTTCCGATCTGACAGGCGGATTGAGATAGGGACGCAAATCGGCAAATGTAATCATGCGCACGCGTCTCTTTCGGCCGGGATAGAGGACCCTGCAGGTCGCCACGGCAAGCGCCGCGTTGACCAGGCTGTTGATCGTAACCCCGCTGTGGCGGGTGGCCTGAACGAAGCGATGCGTTTCCTCCTCGGTAAGTTCCATGCTGAGGATCCGGCAGGCGCCAGCGGGCTGGAGGGGCGCCTCTCCCTGCCTAAGGTTATGTAACCGGTAGGTGATTTCATCCCATGCCGTCCGCAGGAAAAAAGACAGGAACGCCGGAACTCCCCGGAGGCCTCGCAGCTGCGCGGGCAGCAAAGTGCGTATTTCCGGGATGACAGGTGCGGGAGGAAGCGGTTCGTCTGCACCACCTCCGACCAGGATCAGAAAATCCTTTAAAAAAGTGACTGCTGCCTGGCCGTCCAGGATCGCATGCTGAAAGCTGAAAATGACTGCAGCCTGTTTCCGAAATTGGCCAACCAGAAGAAGACACCGCATTAATGGCCCACCAGCAGTATCCTGGTGTGTATTGAGTTGCGTTTCTGCATACACAGGCCATACAGAAAGATCTCCCACCTGTATTTCCTCGAGGGGGACCGGATTTGTCACGTCGAAGACGAACCGGTGCGAGGATTTCTTCTCGATCCGGCTGCGGAGATAAAGGTGGCGCTGCTGCATTGCGGCAAGAGCTTCTCGGACAATCTTCAATTCAGGCGCAGGCGTAACGTGCAGCACGATGACGATGTTAAACGGATAATGTTCGTCGATGATGGCGGCCATCCGGTCGAAGTTGGCAAGTGTGCGGGGCTGCATAGAAGTGATTCTAACGCAAGGGTCACACGGCCTTGCGGAAAGCAGTAATATTCTCTCATCAAGCCCTGCGGCCTTCCGCAGCGGGTGGATGATAAACTGTGTTATAAATCGATCATTCCTGCTTAACATATAAGTCTATCTGATAAAAGACATGGGAGCTGGCATTGTTGTTGTGACGAAATCAGCGTGTGCATTTCGTAAAAACATTCCCATTTGCATGATACGACTGTCCCGAAGTCGTTTACGATGAGGAAGCGTCCGGACGTTTTTTTCTGATGATCCGTTATTGACGAAATCTTTCAGACCGACAGATATATGCAACGATCTCCACAGACATTGATTGAACTTCTGCAGTGGCGCGCAGCCGTTAACGGTTCAAAACTCGCGTATCTTTTCGTAGAGGATAGCGAAGAAGCAGAAATCCCCATCACATATGCAGAACTCGATATTCGTGCTCGGGCAATAGCGGCGGAGTTGACCGACTGGAACGCAGCCGGTGAGCGCGCGCTGCTGCTCTATCCGCCTGGGCTGGACTTCATAGCCGCATTTTTCGGCTGCCTATATGCCGGGGTCACCGCGGTACCCGTATACCCACCGCGCCTCAATCGGCCCATGCCGCGCATCCAGGCCATCGTCCGCGATGCAGATGCCCGCTTCGCCTTGACAACCGCCACGATCCTCGACGGCGTCGAGAAGCGCTTTGAACATGAACCGCTCCTCCAAGGCCTTCAATGGCGCGACACAGAATTGACCCCTGACGCTCGCGCAGTCGACTGGCGCGCGACCGGCGTAACCGAGAATGACCTCGCCTTTCTCCAGTACACTTCCGGGTCTACAAGCGCGCCGAAAGGCGTCATGCTGACCCATGCCAACCTCATCCATAACCTCGAAATGATCCGCCGTGGTTTTCACCTTGGAGACGACGAGCGCGGCATCTTCTGGCTGCCCAGCTACCACGATATGGGGCTCATTGGCGGTATCCTCGAACCACTGTACATCGCCGGGTCATCCATGTTGATCTCGCCCGTCGCATTCCTGCAGCGGCCATTTCGCTGGTTGCGCGGTATCACTGCTTTCAAGGCCACCATCACCGGTGCACCTAACTTCGCTTTTGACCTGTGTGTTGACAAGATTACTTCCGAACAGCAGGCCGAGATTGATCTATCCAGCCTGCGGCTCTGTTTTACCGGCGCCGAACCGGTACGCCGGGGTACGATCACGCGCTTTTCCGAAACATTCGGACGGAACGGCTTTCGGGACAGCGTGCTCTATCCGTGCTACGGCCTCGCAGAAGCGACCCTGCTTGTCGCGGGCGGGGACGGCC
>JBFGQG010000342.1:0-4702 GCA_041564295.1 Anaerolineales bacterium
CATCCCCCAATGTGCGAGCGCTCGCATCTGGCTGCGGGAACACCACAGGCGGATGACCCGCACGTCATCTTCATCCATTCCTTCAATCTGGATCTCTTTTGCGACCAATATTACGCGGTCGCTGTCGACATCGTAGCCTAAGGCAAGCTCGCCAAGCCGGTAGATCGGATCGACCGGGGGCTGGATTTCCATGGCTTTTTCATTGTATTCGTGCGAGGCCTCATCCAATCCGGGAAATTTCTCATTGATTTCCGCCAGGAATTGTTCGATTCCGATGGCGAGTGATTGAATCTGGAATTTCTCCGCGATCATCGTGATCGTACGTGTCTCCTGCTGTGCCTGGAGGTAAAAAACGCGTTGGCCCGCCGGTCCGATGGCATCGGCGGTTATGTGCGTAACGGGGTTAATATCGGTCTGTTCGGACATGCTTGCCTCGGATCAGTGCAAACCTGTTAAATTAAAGAGAAAGGGTGAGCGATGATGCGGTGCTAATGAGTAAAAGACTGGTACTTGCACAAGTTTCTAAGCCAAAATACGCTCAAATTAGACCGAGAAAGCCAGCTTCAATTGCAAGGATGAGTAGTATACCAGAATCAAAGTTCTTGCTTCCTTAATGAGGTCTGCCCGGAATGGATTCTGATGAGAATTTAATCCGTTCTCAAAAAAAAGAACAGCGGCCTGTTGTAAAAGTCGGCCGCTGTCAGCATCACATCGATTGGATTTATTTCTTCTTTGTACGCGATTTGCGTCCTCTCCGTGGAGCGAAGAACGGCTGTCCGACCAGCGAGTTGATGTTAACGACCACGGCGTGGCTTTCTCCCAGATGCAGGGTAGAGATAGAGGCCGGTGCAACCACCAATCTCTGGAACAGGTCCAGCGGCAGCCCCAAATAATAGGCCACTGCCAGCTTGATCAGGTCACTGTGGGAGACGCATGCGACCAGGTCCTTGGGTTTGTGCAGTCCAGCAATCGCATTGATTTCGACGGCGATTCGCTGCTGCGCTTCAGCAAATGTCTCCCCGTTTGGAAAACGCATCATCGAAGGGCGGTTCTGCACCACTTTCCAAAGCTTGCGCCGTCGAAGAGAAGCAAGGGTCTGGTCCTGCCAATCACCGATGTCCATTTCGATCAGCCCTGGTCTTTCAATGACTTCCAGGCCTTTCACAGCGGCAATGGGCGCAGCCGTTTCCAACGTGCGGTCGAGAGGACTGCTGTAAATAGCTTTCAGCGGTGCATGCTGAAGTGCCTCGGCCAATGCTTTTGCCTGTGCGAGTCCGTTCTCGTTGAGATGCACGCCGGGCAATCGCCCGGCGAGGCGATTCTTTTTAACGTAATCGTTCTCACCGTGCCGGATCAGAAGGATTGTCGGCATTATCCCCGTCTCTTGAGTTCTTCTTCCAGCTTTTGCACGTACTCGTCGTCTTCAATTGTTGGGGTTGGGGAGAGGGAGGCCCTGGCGGCAGACGCCTGCCACCTCCTGAGCACCCGGACGAAGAATACCAGCCCTGCAAACACCAGGACAGGCGGCACAACATACACCAACCAGTTGAAGCCTGCCCGCGGTGGGGCAGCAAGAACCCGGTCCCCATATTGCTGGACGAAGTAAGTCTTGATTTCCTCCTCGGAATTTCCTTCAGCCAACATTGCGCGAATCGTTTCCCGCCACTGATGGCAGGCCTGCGTTGGGCAGACATCAAGCGGGACATTCTCGCAAACCGGGCAAAACATCTGCTTGGCAATCCGGTTGACTTCATCGTCTGTTACGACTGGTGTCGATTCCTGCGCCTGAGCAACTGCTGCGAACACTGTCAGCAGAACGGCTGCAAGCAAAAGGATAGAAAAGACTTTTGATTTATGTGTAAGCATGTTTATCGTCATGAACTACACCCGGGCGGATGCGGCAGATGCCTGCATGGCGGCGATGCGCTGAACCTCGCGCTCTTTTTCCGGCCAGGCTGCAATGAGTGTACCGAGGATGAAGACAATACCGCCAAGCCAGACCCAGTTCACGAGTGGGTTGTGATACAGCTTGAAGGTCGCCGCCTGATTGGAGATTGGCTGCCAGTCGACCAGAAGGACGTAGAAGTCATCTTCAAGCGTGCTGCGGACGCCCGGGATCGTCATCGGCTGGCGCGATTCGTAGAAGAAATCGCGCCGCGGGTTCAGCGTGTCAATAAAAATGCCGTCTTTGTAGACACTGATCTCGGCCCTGGCAACGTTCCGATTATCCCGGGTATCGAATTCGGCCAGCGAATCGTAGGTGACGGAATACCGACCAAGGTCGATGGATTCACCAAGCTGAAGCGTACCCTGTGTTTCCGTCTGGAAGAACTCGATGCCTATGATGCCGATCGCCATCAGGACGATCCCCAGATGGATGATGTATCCGCCATAACGGCCGCGGCTGCGAGAAATCAGGCGGCTGAAGGCGACCAGGAGAGATTCGCCCTTGCTGCGATGACGCGCCCACATCCCGCGCCAGAATTCGTACAACGTGACCAGGCCGACAAATACGGAGAGCCAGATCCCGGTGAGCGCGCCGATCGCACGCATCCCGGAGACGATTAAAGCGATGAGGACGACGACGGAGATCGCTGCCGGGAGCCAGATCGCGCGGCCCAGGTTTTTCAGCCGTGTGCGCCCCCAGGCGGAAAGCGGCGCAATTCCCATCAGGAGGAGCATGGCGAGCCACAGTGGGCCGGTAGCCTGCTCGTAGAAAGGCGGTCCGACCGTCACTTTTTGACCTGTAAAAAGTTCGGAAATCAGCGGGAAAATCACGCCCCAGAAGCAAATTACCAGAATGCCGAGGAAAACGATGTTGTTCAGCAAGAACAGCGCCTCGCGGGAGAGCAACGACTTCATCTGGTTTTCAGACTTCATGGAATCCCAGCGATAATAGAGCAATCCGAGGGAGAGGATAAAGGTCAGCGCAATGAAACCGAAGAACAGCGGTCCGATGGCGGATTGAGCAAATGCATGCACGGAAGAAAGTACGCCGGAGCGCGTCAGGAACGTGCCGAAGATCATCAGATCGTATGTCAGGATGATCAGGATCATGTTCCACTGCTTCAACATGCCCTTTTTCTCCTGGATCATGACCGAATGGAGGAACGGGGTGCCAGCCAGCCAGGGCATGAGCGCTGCAATTTCGACGGGGTCCCAACCCCAGTAGCCGCCCCAACCGAGGACGTCATAGGCCCAGCGTCCGCCGAGGATCAAGCCGAGGGAAAGGAACAGCCACGCCCAAAGCGTCCAGCTGCGGGTCAGGCGGATCCAGCGATCATCTTTGCGGTTTGTGGCTAACGCGGCCATGGCAAACGCGTAAGGGATCACGAATCCAACAAAGCCCAGATAGAGCAGTGGTGGGTGGATTACCATGCCCGGATGGCGGAGGAGGGGATTGAGCCCGCGGCCGTCCGCCGGGACCAGGGGAATAGTATTCGCCGGCTGGAACATTGCCGTGACGACCTCACCAGCCTGTGTCTGCCAGAGGCGGACGAAGGGGTTTTCGACAAAGATGACCAGCGAGAGGAAGAAGGCCAGGGTTACAAGACAAACCAGGATAATCCAGGGAAGGAGTTCCTGGTCGCGGTCCCATTTTCGCAGGGTCACGGCCGAAGCGAAAGCCGCCATCAACCAGGACCAGAATACGAGCGAACCGGCCTGGCCACCCCAGAGGGCGGTTACTTTGAGATAAGTCGGCATGCTATCACTTGTAACACTGGAAACAAACTCAACCTGGTAGCTTCCGGTTACGAGCAGATAGATGATTGCCAGAGAGGAAATGGTGAGGAGGGGAAAAGTCAGCAGCATCGCGTGTCGGGCGCTTTCGATCACGCGGGAATTTTTCCTCTTCAACCCGTAGATTGAAGCGCCAATTCCGTAAAAACATACGAGGAACGTGATAACTAATACACCATAGCCAAGGTTTACAGCCATTGATGTCTCCGTTGTTGGTCTGGGCAGAGGTGTCCGTCCAGAATGCTTTGTCTATTTACCGGCGAGGTTGTGATTCCATTCCTGCCAGAGTGTTGGTAAGAGAAAGAACAGGGGAGCAAGCCCCTGTTCTTTCTCTAAATAATCAGTGGACCTGAGCAGAAGAGACCTGAAGGGATTATTATCCTTCAACTTGTTCAGGGACGTATTCTTCATAGCGTGTGGGGCATTTGAGCAGCAGCTCATCGGCATAGAAAACGCCGTCTTCGCCGACCTCACCCGTCACAATTGCCTGGGCTTCATGCTGCAGAAGATCTGGCTTTGGGCCCACGTATTCGACACGGATGCGAGAACGGCTTGGGTCCGTGGTTGCGTCATGCAGCACTGCTGCCAATCCACCCTGCTGGTCGATCATATCCTGGTCACCGGGCATGTGCGCCATCTCAAACGTGATGGTCAGCGTGTCTGGATCCCAGGTGATGGTGTCGCCGAGAACAGCGCCTGAAACGCGAACGCTTTGCCCGGCCATCGCTGCTCCACCGTTGACGAGTTCATCGACGGTTCGGAAATACTGCTGGTTACCCATCGTAGCCGTAGCGATCAGGTAAACGATCGCGACGACGATCAACAAACCTCCGACGATGAACTTGGTTCTACCGCCTGAAGAGGATTCGTAGTCAATTGATGCTTCCATGTAAGCGAACCTCCAAGAAAGTTGCTGTGTTGTTGTAATCCACCGGATCGGATTTATGCGCTCCGGTGGCAA
>JBFGQG010000343.1:0-4698 GCA_041564295.1 Anaerolineales bacterium
ATTAAACGAAAAAGCGATGGCTTCCCATCGCTTTTTCGTTTAATCGGTCGATTTGGACTAATAGTATAGGCCCCAGTCAGCGCCGGCGCCGTCTTCCATGTAGGAAAAGTCCCAGACCTCAGTCCCCATTTTGATCGTCGTAGGTATCCCGAGGGCAGTCTCAGCTTTCTGCCGCGTCATTTCCAGCATTGCCGGCCCATAAGGACAGAAGGGGGTTGTAAGGATCATCCGGACTTCTGCCGCCTCATCTTCGATAACGACATCGCGTACCAGACCAAGTTGAATAATCTCCAGTCCGATCTCAGGGTCTACGACCTCGCGCAGGGCTGTCCGAAGCGGATCTGCTAATTCAGGATGTGTACTTTCGATCTGCCAGATCACCTGGTTTTTAGATTCGGTTTCTGTGTTCATTAAAACTCCAAATTGATAATCCGACCTATGAATGGACCGAGATATCGTTGAGTGGTATCACCGGTACTACATAGGTGCAGAAAGAATCTCCATCGAGGACGCAATTAATGCGAGTAGCGGGAACGTTCAAGAAGTTTGAGATCATCGCCCGATCCACAGAGCAGACTTCCGGATGGCTCTGACCCACCTGGTAATACGGGCAGTTGAGTTCTTTGATGTGATAATGGTCATTGATTTTTTCCCAGGAGACGCTGAACCCTTCGCTCTCAAGAAATTTCTGCAGGGCTTCCAGGCGGTCTTCCATTTCAAGCGCCGTCAGGTCAAATTCTGCGGAAGCATCGTTGGCCATTTCGTTCCCCAGCTGTGTGAAAAGCGTATGGACAGTATCCTGGGGCAGCGTATTCTTGATTTTTGCAAGCAAACGCGTTGTCAGGGATAAATAACGGGTGGGAAAGGTCTCCATGCCTTCTTCTGTCAGGAAGTAGTAGCGGCGGGGTCGCCCGACTCCATGGCGAACATCTTCTGAGCTGACAAAGCCTTCTGCTTCCAGCTTGACGATGTGGTGCCGAACGGAAATCGGATTGATTCCGACACCCTCCGCAAGGTCATTAATGGTGACCCTCTGGTTCTTCAGGATTGTTTCAAGAATTTTTTCACGGGTGCTTGACATAAGATTTTTCTGTGATAGTTTTAACCATCGCCGGAACAGTATAACAGTTGGCGCAGGATTAGTCAATATTAATATGATATTTATAATAAATATTGACAGCCTAAACTCCGAATGTTATAATCCTCACAATCCGTTCCGGCAGGTTGGACGCTAACCTGGGAAAATACCTTCAATAAAATATATGCCGGATGCGGTCTTACGCATTCGCATCCTGAAAACTGCGGCAATTGATTAAGGATCATCATTGCCGCAGTTCATCGAAACCTGATTATCGAATTTCGATGAAGCCTGAAAAGTAAATTGCCGCAAATTTGCGGATTGATCGAATTAAGGAGCCTCTTCAAATGTCCGAATTAGTTATCAAGAACCTATACGTTTCCGTAGAAGGCAACGCGATTTTAAAAGGCGTGAACCTGGCCATCAAGCAAGGCGAGGTGCATGCCCTGATGGGGCCGAACGGTAGCGGTAAATCGACCCTTTCAAACGTGATCATGGGTCATCCAGCTTATGAGATCACTGAGGGTGAGATCTGGTTCAAAGGTGAAAATATTACCGAAATGGCGCCTGATGAGCGGTCACATCTCGGCTTGTTTCTGGCCTTCCAATACCCGGTCGCTATTCCAGGTGTCACACTCGCAAATTTTTTGCGCACCGCCATCAATGGACGCAGGAAGGCTGACAATCCAGACGACAAAGGTATCAGTATTCCGGAATTTCGCAAGTTGCTGGTAGATAAGTTGAATGCATTAAAGATGGACCACACATTTGCAGGCCGCTACCTGAACGACGGGTTTTCTGGTGGCGAGAAGAAGCGAGCGGAGATCTTGCAGTTGGCTACGCTTCAGCCGCAGATTGCGATTCTTGATGAAACCGATTCCGGCCTCGATATTGACGCGCTGCGGATCGTTGCAGACGGCATAAACGCATTACATGGACCGGAGCTTGGCGTCCTCGTTATTACACACTACCAGCGCATTCTCAATTACATCCAGCCTGAGTACGTCCACATCATGTTCGATGGTCGGATTGTGGAATCGGGCGGACCGGAACTGGCGCATTACCTAGAAGAACACGGATATGAAGCGCTCCGCAGCAAGCACAACGCAGTACCTGCTTAGTGGAAGACCGGGGCACACAACGACAGAGAAGAAAATATGACAACAACTGATGCAAAATTACTCGAAGGGATAGACGATTACAAGTACGGTTTCCGGACGGAAGACGTGCACATTTTCCAGTCCCCTCGCAAAGGTCTGGATCGCGAGATCGTCCAGCAGATCTCTGCGATGAAAGAAGAGCCGGAGTGGATGCTTGAGTTTCGCTTGAAAGCACTCGAGCACTATGAGCAGCGGCCGATGCCTGAGTGGGGCGGAGATCTGTCAAAGCTAAACCTGGATGAGATTTACTTTTATACGAAACCGACCGATAAAGAAGGCCGGACCTGGGATGAAGTGCCCGAAACCATCAAGGATACTTTTAATAAACTTGGTATACCGGAAGCGGAGCAGAAATTCCTGGCTGGCGTTGGAGCGCAGTACGAATCGGAAATGGTCTACCACTCGATCAAAGAACACCTCGCTGAACAGGGTGTGATATTTAAATCGATCGAGCAGGGGCTCAAAGAACATGAAGACCTCTTTCGAGAGTATTTTGGGACAGTTATCCCGACTGAAGATAACAAGTTCGCGGCCCTGAACAGTGCAGTCTGGTCCGGCGGATCATTTGTATACGTTCCCCCTGGCGTTACAGTGGATATGCCTCTGCAGGCTTATTTCCGCATTAACACAGCGGATATGGGCCAGTTTGAACGCACGCTGATTATCATCGATGAAGGCGCTCAGGCGCACTATGTAGAAGGCTGTACAGCGCCGATTTACAGCACCGACTCCTTCCATAGCGGTGTAATCGAAATTATTGTCAAGCCAGGCGCGCGCATGCGCTATACCACGATCCAGAACTGGTCGACGAACATGTACAACCTGGTGACCCAGCGAGCCCTGGTCTACGAAAAAGCAACGATGGAGTGGGTGGATGCCAACCTCGGCTCAAAGCTGACGATGAAATACCCATCCTGTTACCTGCTGGGCGAAGGTGCACACGGTGAAATCCTGTCTCTTGCGTTCGCTTCGAATAAGCAGCACCAGGATACCGGCGGAAAAATTATCCACGTTGCCCCGAAGACTTCCAGTGTGATTACGTCGAAGTCGATCAGCAAGAATGGTGGGCGCGCATCTTATCGGGGGCTGTTGAAGGTGCACCCGGAGGCAGAGCAGTCCACATCAAACGTGGTTTGTGATGCCTTGCTTTTGGATGATCATTCCCGTTCCGATACATACCCTTATATCGAAATCGATGCGCAGGACGTCACGATCGGCCACGAGGCTTCAGTTTCGAAGGTTGGAGAGGAACAGCTTTTCTACCTGATGAGCCGTGGGTTGACGGAACAAGAAGCGACAACGATGGTGGTTGCCGGCTTCATCGAGCCGCTTGTTAAAGAACTGCCGATGGAGTATGCCGTTGAAATGAACCGTCTGATCCAGCTTCAGATGGAAGGGTCAATTGGGTAATCTGGAGACGAAAACGAGCATGAGTGAACGAACGGTTAGAAAAATAACACGAACCGGCCGCCAGCCGGTTGTGCGAGAATTTCCTTTTACACGCGAAATGATTCCGTCGCAAAATGGAACCGGGTCGGACTTCGTCCGCTCTGCGCGTGATCAGGCATGGGCGGAAGCAGAGTTGCTTCCGATGCCCCATACAAAACTGGAGCCCTGGCGGCGAACGGACCTGCGAAATTTAATTGCAGGTGATCTCCGTTTACCGAAAACGGATGCCTATCTCGACCTGGCACCGGTTCCGCAAAACCTCCTTGAACCGCTCATCGGTGAAGAACACGGCGGATTGATCGTATTAAAACCAGGTGGCTCGGAAATTAGATTAAATCCGGACCTCGCGGCTAAAGGCATCGTATTCACGGACTATTCGACGGCCGAACGCGAACACGCAGACGTCTTGCAGAAGATTCTCGGCGCCTCCGTGAAGGCCAGTGAAGGCAAATTTGCTGCTTTGACGACTGCGCTTGCGCGGTCAGGCGTCGTTCTTTACGTCCCGAGAAACGTGTCGGTGGATCTGCCGCTCCATTCTGTTGCCTGGGTCCCGGGTACAGGATTCGCGCATTTTACACATGTCATGGTCTACGTCGAAGATGGGGCAGAAGTAACATTCGTCCATGAGGTAGCTTCACCTGAAGAAGACGGGCAGTCGATGAATTGTGCTGTCGTTGAGGGTTTCATCGGGAAGAACGCGAAATTGACCTTCGTCGAGCTCCAATCGCTGGGTGAGCAGGTATATAACTTTTCACACGAACGCATCCGGGTGGATCGAGATGGTCGAATTGACTGGATTTACGGTGCTTTGGGTACGCGCCTGACAAAAACATTTGCTGATCTCGATCTGGAAGGAGAAGGCTCGAGCGGCAGGATGTCCGGATTCTTTTTTACTGATGGAAACCAGCATCTCGACCTTGACACCCAGCAGAACCATTATGCACCGCATACGACCAGCGACCTTCTGTTTAAGGGTGCCTTGCGAGGTGACAGCCGCTCGGTCTGGCAGGG
>JBFGQG010000344.1:0-4692 GCA_041564295.1 Anaerolineales bacterium
GATGATCGTACAACCAGGGTGCGCGTAGCGCCGAAGATGGTCGTTACCCCTCAAATATCCGAGTGGAAACGCGTGGGCAAGCCGGACCCGAAAGTCGATGCTGTCAAACTCGCACTTGGAAAACCTGCCTTCACGGATGATGTTGAACTGCGAGGAATGCTGTTTGCGAAGGTGCTCTACAGCCCGCATGCCCACGCGTTGATACAACGCATCGATACTACGAAAGCGAAAGAACTACCCGGAGTGGCCGCCGTTTTGACCTGGGAGGACGTGCCGCGTGTGGTCTATTCAACTGCAGGCCAGTCTGACCCGATTCCAGGCCCCCTCGACATGTTCTCGCTGGATAAAAAAGTGCGTTATGTAGGGGATAGAGTTGCATTTGTGGCTGCTGAAACTCCGGAAATCGCAGAGAAAGCTCTTGGATTGATCGAGGTCGAATATGAAGTCCTTCCAGCACTGCTGGATTCGAGGGACGCGCTGGACAACGAGACCCTGATCCACGATGAACCAGAATACGTCGATTTCGCTGAATCGGACCGGAACCGGAACCTCGCAGCCCACATCCACATTGATATAGGCGATGTGGAAAAGGGATTTGCCGCAGCGGACCGAATATTCGAGTTCGAATACGAAGTGCCGAAAGTCCAGCAGGCACACATCGAGCCGCATGTCGTCATCACTTACTGGGATGAAGACGACCGCCTGGTGGTCCGGACCTCTACGCAGGTCCCTTTCCATGCCCGCCGGATCCTGGCGCCGGTGCTGGACCTGCCGATCAAGCGTATTCGCGTGGTCAAACCGCGCATCGGCGGCGGTTTCGGCGGCAAGCAGGAGGTCATGATCGAAGATGTAGCCGCTCACCTGACGATCGCGACCGGCAGGCCGGTGCGATTCGAATACACGCGTGAGGAAGAATTCTATGCATCCCGCTCCCGGCACCCGATGAAAGTGCGCTTGAAAACCGGCGTTAAGAAAGACGGAACGATCACGGCAAATGCTATGTACGCGCTTTCTGATACAGGTGCATACGGCTGCCACGCGTTGACTGTGACCGGGAACACGGGCCACAAGGCTATGGCGCTGTACGTCGGGGATGGCGAGTTTCGGAAGAGCCCGAATATCCAGTTCAGGGCTGATATCGTATACACCAACACGCCTCCGTCCGGAGCATTCCGCGGCTACGGTGTGCCGCAGGGTTTCTGGCCTGTCGAGCGCCAGATGGAGCGCATCGCGAGGGCGATGGGTTTCGACCCGATCGAATTCCGCTTGAAAAACGCACTCCGGGAAGGCGAACTGCAGCCATTCAGCACTGCCTGGAGCGAAGGACGGGAACCCAGTCCGGAAACGATCGAGACCTGTGGGCTCGAGGAATGTGTTGCCCAGGGCCGGGCAGCAATCGGCTGGGACCAGAAGTTCAACAACGCGGCCTGGCGGGCCGCTGCCGGCCACGCGAACTTGCGAAAAGGCGTCGGTGTGGCGATGGTCATGCAGGGGACGGCGATCCCTTATCTCGATATGGGCGGCGCTTCGCTGAAAATGAACGATGACGGGTCTTTCAACCTGCTGGTCGGTGCAACGGACCTTGGCACAGGTTCCGACACGGTCCTGGCCCAGATGGCGGCTGAGGTGCTGGGTGTCGCTCTCGACGACGTTATCATCTATTCTTCCGATACAGACTTCACACCGTTTGATGTGGGTGCATATGCTTCGTCGACGACTTACATATCCGGAGCAGCCGTTGTTCGGGCAGCGCAGGCCGTTGCAGAACAAATCTGCGAACGCGCCGCGCTCATGCTCAATGCCGACCACCCGACCAAAGCCGGCGACTGGCGTGTTGAACCGCACGAAATCCACCTGGAAGACGGCAAGGCGTTTGGACCGGACGGCAGGTATGTCACCATGTCTGAGGTGGGGCATCACAGCCTCCACCATACGGATCAGCGCCAGATAATGGCTGTCGGCAGCTATGTCTCACCGGTCGCACCGCCGCCGTTCGCAGCACAGTTTGCCGAAGTCACGGTGGACCAGGAGACCGGCATGGTAACCGTGGATAAACTTGTGATGGCCGTCGACTCTGGCGTGATTGTCAATCCGCTAACCGCGTCCGGCCAGGTCGAAGGTGGGATGACCCAGGCTTTGGGCTATGCGGTCTCCGAAGAGATGATCTTTGACTCCCTTGGACATGCCCGTGAGAAAGACCTGCGCGATTATCATATCTTCCACGCGCACGAAATGCCGGCGCTGGAAACGATTTTCGTGGAAACATTTGAGCCTTCGCACCCATTCGGCCTGAAAGCCGTGGCCGAAATCCCCATGGACGGCGTCGCACCCGCTGTGGCAAACGCCATTATGGATGCCTGCGGTGCGGACCTGGACGATGCTCCTGCAACGCCGGAGCGAGTTTGGCGGGCGTTGAAGAGGTTGTCTGATTAGCAGCCTGGAACCTAACCTTCTAGAAGATGGATTTCCAGAGAGCAAGCTCCCGGTAACGATACTGGTAGCTGATCTTTTCGGATTCGCAGAAATCTGCGAAAAAATGAAAGCCGTTACTGCGAACCTGCTCGTCAAAGAGACGTGGAAACGGATCGACAAAGTGATCATCGACCATGGAGGGACCATCACCAACCATATCGGCGATGAAGTGACCGCCGTCTGGGGTCTGCCGAATCCCAGCGGGATGGACGCCGAACGCGCGGTTAACTGTGCCCTTGCACTTCAGAGTCTTCTAACTGGATTCGCAGTGGAGGGTCGCAAGTCCGTCATGGGCAATTTGAAACTGAAAATTGGGCTCTCTTCGGGTGAGGCCCTCATCACGCGCATGGGAATGAAGAACGACCTGAACCTGATCGGAGAAACCGTAAATACGGCGAAGCGCCTATCCGAACTGGCCTCTCCGGAAAAAATCCTGATCGGGCCGGTGACTTTTCATATGGTCCACGGCGTTTTCCGCATTTACCGGATTTCGGACCTGTTTCTGCGCGGAAAAACCGAAGCGATGAACGGATATTATGTCGAAGGGCGGCATGACCAGCCCACCCGCATCCGCTACACCGGAACTGGTGGGCTGGAAACCCGGATGGTCGGACGTGAGGCGGAATTCAAAGCGCTGCTGGATTTGTTTGAACCATTGGACCTGGCAACGGACCCATTCCTGGTGCTCATCGTCGGCGGTGTGGGGCACGGTAAATCGAGGTTGATGCTCGAATTTTCAAGCGAAATCGAGAGTGCAAGGAAGGACTTCAATTTCATGTCGGTCCGAGGAACGGCAGAGGCTTATCGGACGCCGTTTTACATCTGGAAAACGCTTTTCAAGCAGCGTTTTGGTATACGGGATGATATGCCTTTGCAGGAAGCCCAGGAAAATTTGCTGCGCGGCGTTATCAACATGTGGGGCAAGGAGCTTGGGAAATACACCGCGGTTGAAGCGGCGCATTTTATTGGGGAATTAATCGGTTTAAAATGGAAAGGTAGCCCATATATTGAACCTTTCCATAGGAATCCGGAAGCGCGAAACCAGCGCGCATTCGAACTTATCCGTGAATTGTTCACGCGCGTGGGCACCACAGGCCCTGTATTTTTGCTCATCGACGATGTGCAGTGGGTGGACGCCGGCAGCCTTGAATTATTGCTCCACATCCTCGAACAGGGGACGGATCCGCTCCCGATGGTCGTCATCGCCAGCATGCAGCCGGATTATCTCGAAGCCTATCCGGAATGGGAACGGCTCTCCTATGAAGTTGTCAGGCTGGGTCCGATCCAGTACACATTTGAAATGATCGAACAGGCATTTCCTTCGCTGTTCCGGCTGCCTGAAGGATTGCTGGCACGCATGATTGAGCGGTCTGGTGGCGTCCCTTTGTATCTCGAGGAAATCGTCAAGCACATTCACTTTGATCGATTGATGCGCAGCGAGGAACCGCGCAAAGCACCGTCCGTTGCATATCCGATCCCCAATACGCTCAAAGGACTTCTTCTGACACGCATGGACCAGGTTTCGTTGCAGGCTCGTGAAGTTATGCAGCTGGCGTCGGTGGCAGGCAGAGTATTCTGGCGTGGGAGTATCATTGCCGCGGCAAAACAACCGGTTGGAACCGGCATCTTAAACCTGCCGATCGAAGTACTGGAGAAGGTGGTGGACAACGCCTTGAACGAGATTTCCCGCGCTGAACTGGCTTTCAGGCGCACCAGTCCGGTGTATGACGGCGAGCAAGAGTATATTTTCAAGCACCAGCTCTTGCAAGAGACCGCCTATGAGATTCTCCCGGAAAAATACAGGAAGTTCTATCATTTTGCGGTCGCTAAGTGGTTGGCAGATAAAGTTGGGCCGGACATGCAGGTGAATATTGCCCGGCATTATGAAAGAGGCGGCAATATTTCTTCAGCACTGCGGTACTATCAATCGGCATTGGAGTATGCGGAAGCATCTGGGGTCTTTGCAGAAGTAGAATTACTGCAACAGCAAATAAATAATATCCGCTCTGGTGAAAAACACACACTGCCAAGGTCAACGGATTGACGAAGTATAGAGGTGAACCGAGCGGGATGAACATTCATAGGAAGGTTTAATGGAACCCAAAACGGACCGGACTTTTGTGATCGGGCATGCGAACCCTGATACAGACTCGATTGCGGCAGCTGTCGGGTATGCTTGGCTGCTGCGGGAAGACCGCAGCGAGAACGCCGTTGCAGCAC
>JBFGQG010000345.1:0-4658 GCA_041564295.1 Anaerolineales bacterium
ATTTGTGATCAGCATGGCTTATGAAAAATACCGCACAACTTACCACTTAAGAAACGTCGAAGTGGTCCTCGACCGGACGCCGATGGGAGATTTCATTGAACTGGAGGGGGCTGCCGCAGCTGAGCTTGAGGATGCAGCAGGAGAAATCGGCCTGGATTGGCATACGCGCAGTTTGGTAAGCTATACCGTGCTCTTCGAACGGGTGAAGACCGCCCTTGGCCTCCATTTCCGCGACATGACTTTCGAGAATTTCACAGGGGTCGACGTCGGTGCGGATGTTCTGGGATTGAGGTATGCTGATCCCATCTGAACCTCGCTGGTTTTGTGAGCCGCAATCTAGCTGCAGAACAAAATCTGAGAGGTTCGGAGTGCAGAAGTGGTTTCCCACACGAGGCGGGGCGTAAGATGACCGGCCGTTGGTTGTTGATCTAAACTAATCTCCTGAAAACCGGCTTTCATTGCCGGTTTAAGAGACATGGCAAGTCTTAAAGACTTGCCATGTCTTAAGGCTATGCGAAGCGATTGTGGTCGCCTTGCAAATAGACCTTTAACGATCAAATATAATGAATTAACTCATGAATGTCGGACTCGATTTTGGTACCTCTAACTCCTCGATAGCCCGTTACAACAACGGCAAGATCCAGCTCTTCGAACTGGACCCCGGTGCGGTAAATCCACGGATGTTGCGCTCGTTCATCTTCATCAATCGCGCCCAGGACCAATACGTCGGGTCGGAAGCAGTAAAACAGTATCAGGCCGTCGAAACAGGCCGTCCGGTCTACTGGGAAACGAAAAACATGGGCCAGATCCGGATGGTGGTTGCCGGCGGCGGTGGCCCGATCATCTATTGGGACGATCTGATGGTCCAGGTCGACTCCGCCGCTCAGGGGCGGCTGATTCAATCTATCAAAACTGCACTCCGCAGCCCGGAATACAACGGCACAGACGTGTTCGATACCTATTATTCCGTCGAAGCACTCATTGCGATCCTCCTCCGCTCTCTGCGCGAGCGCTGCGAATTTGCCACCGGCGAACCGGTTGAAGCTGTAACGATAGGGAGACCCGTCAAGTTCTCCAACGACCCGGAAATCGATACTCGCGCGCAGGCCAGGATCGAAGCAGCAGCACGCCTCGCCGGTTTTGACGAAATTTCATTCGAATTCGAACCCGTCGCTGCAGCATATGTCTACCACCAGCAGTCGCCGGAAAGACAGGCCGCCCTGGTATTTGATTTCGGCGGCGGCACCCTGGACCTCACGGTAATGGAACTCGGCGGTTCCGCTCCCCCAGTGGTGCTGGCAACCCAGGGCGTGCTCGTCGGCGGTGACGACCTCGACCGCGCGCTCCTTCAACCACTCAAACGCCATTTCGGCGACGGCGCAACCCTTCGTAACCGCCGCCCGGTCCCCGCCCATATTTTCAGCCTGCTCGATAGCTGGCAAACGATGGTCCTCCTTTCCCGCCCCGAATATAAATCCCTCCTGCGGGACGCCCGCCGCGGTAGCGACCCTGAAGCGATCGGACGCCTGCTCGAACTTGTCGAAAAAAACCTCGGTTTTGCTCTCTTCCAGGAGATCGAACGTGCGAAAATCCGTATCTCTTCTGAAGCGACCGCTTTCGTTGACCTTCAGCAAGGGAATTTCCACCTGAAGGACCTGATCACTCGACCCCAGTTCGAGCGCCTGATTGACAGTTACGTCAGGCAAATTGCGGCCGATGTGGACCGCGTCCTCGAAAAAAGCGGTCTTCACGCAGACCAGGTCCAGGCCGTCCTTCGCACCGGCGGCAGCGCCCAGATCCCGGCCTTTATCCGCCTGCTGGGCGAAAAATTCGGCCACGACCGCCTGCGTCCCCTGAACCCGTTCGAAACGATCGTCGGAGGGCTCGCAATCCGGGCCTCACAGGAGTAAGGGCAGGTAAGCGAGTCAGCGAGTCCGCCAATCTGTGCAGCGAATGGGCGAAGGAACGGGATAATTATCAACCGAATCAAAACCCTTTCACCCAGACTGCAATCTTCAGCCTGTAACCTGAATCCCTTAAACCTCCAACCGACCAACAAACCACCAAAAAGTGATAAAATCTCCTTTTCAGCATTCATTTGGAGGACTCAATTGATCACTGTAGGCATGGACTTCGGAACCAGCAATTCTTCAATTGCGCGTTTCGACAAGGGAAACATCCAGCTCTTCCCCATCGACCCGGGAAACATCAACCCCAACTTACTGCGCTCATTCATCTACATGACGCGCGATTACGAACACTTCGTCGGGACAGCGGCCGTGCGCCAATATCTTGAACACGAAACCGGTCGGCCTGTGTATTGGGAAACGCGCCAGGTCGGCACGATCCGCAATGTCTGGGGCGGCGTGCCGTCCACCGGTGGAGGACCGATATTCGAAGAGCGTGACGTGGTCGCGGAAGTTGACATTGCCGCACGCGGCAGGCTTCTTCAGTCCGTCAAAACGGCCCTGCGGCGGCCAGGCACGTTGATCCGCGGCCGGTCAGATTCTCCACGCATCCAGGTTTTCGAACGGCTGTATCCCATCGAAGATTTAATCGCCCTACTCATGAAATCCATGCGCGAGAACGCCGAGCGTGAACTCAACGCTCCAATTGAGGGTGTTGTCATCGGCAGGCCCGTCCGCATCTCGGAAGACCCGAATATCGACACGCGTGGTGAAGATATACTGCGCGATGCAGCGCTGTTCGCCGGCTTTAAGAACATTTCTTTCGAACTGGAACCGGTTGCGGCTGCGTATGTCTACCACAGGCAGACGTCCGAACGCCAGACCGCACTCGTCTTTGATTTCGGCGGCGGCACATTGGACCTGACGATCGTTGAAGTCGGCGGGCCGGAAAAGCCGAAGGTGCTCGCCGAGCACGGCGTCCTCCTCGGTGGCGATGACCTCGATAAGGCACTCGTTGCCACATTACGAAAGCACCTGGGGGAAGGCGCACGATTCAAAGACGGCAAACAGCTGCCAGCCCACATTCTCGGCATGCTCGACAGCTGGCAGATGATGGTTGAACTGAGCAGACCGCGTTACCGTGAAGTCATGCGGCAGGCCATGCTGGGGAGTGATCCCGAAGCGATCCGCCGGCTTGAAGCCCTGGTTCGGCTCAACCTCGGATTCCAGCTTTTTCAGGAACTCGAACAGGCCAAGATCCGCCTGTCCTACGCTGACTCAACCGAAATCATATTGCCTCTGAACGGCACAGAGATCCGCGAAACAATCTCGCGCAGCCAGTTCGAACGCCTCATCCGGCCGGAAATTCAGCTCGTAGAGAGATCGCTTAACGAGGTGCTGAAGCTGGCCGGCCTGACGGCCGAACGCATCCAGGCTGTAGTTCGGACCGGCGGCAGCGCAGAAATCCCGGCTTTCATTCAATTACTGGGAGATAAGTTTGGCCCGGACACCCTCCGTCCACTCAACCCATTCGAAACGATCGTCGGCGGGCTGGCGATCATGGGAGCCCAGGGATAATGACCGAACCGCCATTCAATGATATTATTGCATTTCAAAAATCAATCAGGCAGCAGCCGCTTTGGCTGCCTGACGGTATAAAAAGGAGAGGTTTAATGAAAAAGAAGACCTTGTTTTTTGCGTTAACTGCGCTCGTTCTAATACTGGCTTTGTCGGCTTGCGGTGGCGGATCTGGGGCCTCCAGCGAAGTTGGCGATGTTAATGCGGGGAAAACGCTGTTCGCACAGCCGCTGATCGGTGCACAACCGGGCTGCGCAACCTGCCATTCCTTGAACGCCGACGAGGTAATCGTCGGACCTTCCATCGCAGGCATCGGCACCCGTGCTGAGAGCCGCGTTTCCGGCCAATCCGCAGAGGAATACCTGCGCAGTTCGATCCTGCACCCCGACGAATACGTGGTGGAAGGTTTCCAACCGGGCGTGATGGTCCAGGTCTGGGAAGAAGAACTTACTCCCGAGCAGGTCGACAATCTCGTTGCATATCTGCTGACCTTGAAATAGCCAATCATGGCAATTAAATAAAGCTCCTTGAGGTCCTCGCAAGGAGCTTTTTCGTTTAACCGGCCTTACCGGCACATATCTGCCGGTGAAATCGGTCTCGCGGCGTCCGAGCCATCTCCACGACAGCCCAAACATATGCATGCTGGAACAGGTCGCCGGCAGTACAATGAAGAGAATAGTAATCTGCGCGTGTTTACCGTCCGCTGTCCGGCGGCGGCAATTTGATTAGCTGTTCGACTACAGGAGCCTTTTTGAAACGTCTTTTTATTCTCTGGGTGTTAATTTTTGTCACGGCCTGTAGCGCGGCTCAGCCGTTTGTTACTCCAACCAATGTTCCGGCACCTTCTGCTTTACAAACGGACACCGCCGTTCCACCGAGCCCAACAGAGGTTATCTCTGGCCCCTGGCTGATGCTGCCCGGCCCGGATGGCCTCTGGGCATTCGATACGGCTGATGGGTCGTTTGCATTGGTTGAAAACCGGCATCTGCTGGCGCCGCAGGATATCACTGCCATGCCGTCACCCGCCGGTGGAAGCGTTGCTTTCATCACTGGCGTGAACGGCATCGAGGAATTAACGCTGAACGTCATTTCCCTACCGGGATTGAGCCTGCGTACTCAGCAGCTGATCGCCCCCGAACGCTATCCTCCTGCAAACGCCCAGCCGGGGGACCC
>JBFGQG010000346.1:0-4657 GCA_041564295.1 Anaerolineales bacterium
AAATTGATTCCAACTTTTCATCCCCTGAAGTGTTATGAAACTTAACCAATCCCAATCCAGGATTGGGACAAAACTAAACGACCGTTATGTTATTCATCAACTCCTCGGGCAAGGAGGTATGGGGGTCGTTTACCGCGCGGAGGATACACTCATCCGGCGAGACGTCGCCATCAAGCTGATCGCCTCCGAATCCCTCGGCACGCAGGGGAAGAACCGCCTTATCGAAGAAGCCCGGGCCGCCGGCTCCCTCAACCACCCCAACATTGTCACGATTTACGACGTCGGTGAAGTAGACAGCCAGAGCTTCATCGTCATGGAGCTCATCGACGGGGATGTCCTCCAGACCTCCCCCAAACAGCCACTAGAAACTATCCTGGCAACTACCCGCCAGATCTGCGCTGCCCTCTCACACGCCCACAAATACGACATCATCCACCGCGACCTGAAACCCGAAAACGTCATGGTGACCCGGGATGGGGGCATCAAGCTGATGGATTTCGGCCTGGCGCGCTCCCTCACATCCCGCCTCTCCGAACACGGCCAACTCGTTGGAACTGTGTTCTATATGTCTCCAGAACAAGCACTCGGGCAATCTGTAGACGAAAGGACAGACCTCTACTCCCTCGGCGTGATGCTCTACGAAATGACGACCGGGCAATTGCCTTTCTTCGCTGACGACGCCTTTTCAATTATTACCCAACATTTGCACTCCCCTCCCGTCCCCCCGAAAGCCCACAACGAAGACCTCCCTGGTTTCCTGAACAATCTGATCCTGAACCTGCTCGAAAAAGAACCAGCGGACCGCCTCTCCAGTGCAAAGGAGGTCCTCCAGGCACTGGAAAAACCCGAAGAAACACCGCCTGACCTGCGCGACAGCCGCGAGATCAACGTGCTCGACCGCATCGTGCGCGGACGCATACTGGGGCGCAAAGAGGAAATGAAAGAGGCACAGTCCACCTGGAACCAGGCCAGAACTGGAACAGGCCAGGTGCTGCTTATCTCAGGAGAACCCGGGATCGGGAAGACGCGACTCATGCGCGAAGTACAAACGCAGGCCGAGGTAAGCGGCGGCACGGCGCTAATCGGCGCGGCCTATTCGGAATCCAATCTGCCTTACGGAGCATTCGGACAAATCATCCGCCAGGCGCTTAAAGCGGCTGGGCAGCATGAAATCGAACTGCCGGATCCCGTCCTTTCCGATCTGCTCACGCTGGTCCCCGACATGGCCCACAGATACCCGGAGATCACCAAAAATCCGCCCCTGGACCCGGATTCGGAGAAGCTGCGCCTGTTCGAACACATCTGGCAGTTCTGCCTGCTGCTCTCAAAGCACGTCCCGCTGCTGATCGTGGTCGACGACGTCCACTGGGCGGACGGCGGTTCGCTGGCGATTTTCCAGCATCTCGCGCGGCGTGTCAGGCAGCTCCCTGCTTTGCTGCTCGGGACCTACCGCGAGGTCGAACTGCGCGCCGCCCGGCCTTTCAACGAAATGCTTTCTGATTTAATCCGGGAGCGCCAATGCACTCGCATCAAGCTCAACCGGCTCAACGAAGAACAGACTCGTGATATGCTCGCTGCCATTTTCAACGAGTCCATCACCGATGAATTCCTGGCAGGAATCTATAAAGAGACCGACGGCAATCCGTTCTTTATCGAAGAGGTCTGCCGTTCGCTCGTTGAAAGCGGCAAGCTGTATTTCAGAGACGGCGTATGGCACCGCCCGGCCATGGAAGACCTGGACATTCCGCAAGGCATTCAGGTTTCCGTGGAGCTGAGACTGGCAAACCTGCCGGAAGCAGTCCAGGATGCGCTGCGCTCTGCGGCCGTTCTCGGCAGGGAGTTCGATTTTGAGATCCTGACCGCAGCAGGCGACCTTGGTGAAGATGAACTGATCGATGCCATGGAAAGGGCAGAATCCGCGCAAATGATCGAACCCCTGCGCGGCCGGGGTGTCATGTTCCAGTTCGTCCACGCGCTCGTACCGCAGGCGATTTACGAAAGCATCCATTTACTGCGCCGCCGGAAGCTCCATCGCAGGGCCGCAGAGGCTATCGAAAAGCAGAATCCGGATGATTATGCATCGCTGGCTTATCATTTCAGCCGCAGCGGGCAGGATGACAAGGCTCTTGACTATTTGCTCAAGGCCGGCCGACAGGCATTGAAATCCTTCGCCGGCAGCGATGCGGAGAAGCATTTTGAAGCTGCGCTCCACCTGGTGGAAGAACCGGGGCAAAAAGCAGAAGTTCTGGGCTGGTTGGGGGATGCGTTTTTTATTCAGGGCAGGTATCAAGAATCTCGTGAAACCTGGGAAAAGGCTGTTCCGATTTTTATGGATATCGGCGAGATCGATATTGCCGCTCGTTACTATGCCAGGATGGCCCGGGCTGCCGACTCCCAGGGCGATACAACTGCCGCCCTGGAGGTATGCCGCCTGGCGGTCACATCGCTCTCTGGAGCAGCGGATGGCCCGGGATGGGCAGAACTGCTCTCCGAAGCCTGTCGCACCTTTTTCTTCAGCGGCCTGGAGCGGGAAAGCAAACAGTACGGCGACATGGCGCTCGACCTGGCGGCCAGGTTGAACCTGCCGCTCGTCGAAGCGGAGACCCTGGCTACATTGGGGATGCTTGTGTCTCCTGAAGAAGGCGTCCGGCTGCTGGAAAAGGCCGTTGAGATCAGTCTGCGCCATAATTTGCTTCTGCAGGCGGACCGCGCATTTAACAATCTCGCCATTGCCTACATACGAATCGGTGATACGGCAAAAGCCCGGAGCACCCGCGCGCAGGCGCTTGAATTCGTCCGCAAGAGAGGCTCCCCTGGCCGCGAACTGTGGAAGCGGGCCAATGATTTTGGGGACTTGATTAACCGGCTGGATTTCGAACAGGCCAGGAGTGAGCTGCAGGAAATGGCTGTTCTGGCAGAACTGGTGGCGCAGGAGGATGTGGGTTATCACAATTACCTGAAGGCGCTGAACGAGTGGGATTTCAATGTCAATGCAGACTTTGAAGCGGTGCTGTCCAGGACCCAGCAGCTCGATGAAATCGCCGAATCGGCTAAACGACAGGACCAGAGATATATATTCGTCAACCTAATTATCAGCCTGATTCTAATGGGGCGTATTTCCGAAGCGGCTCCATTCGTGCAGGATTATTTCTCACACCTGGATGAGCGCGACGACCCGCTTGATCGCGTCGGGCATAGATTTTTCCTGATGTTCTATTTTTTCATGCTACGAGACTTCGAAAGGGTCCGGTCATTTTACAAAGAGTGCACAGCCATTGCCCGGGCAAATGAGGAGAGTGATGAGTGGCTAGACTCTGTCATGAACGCAGTGGGTTCACTCAATCATCTTGCTGAAGGCAGGCAGGAGGACGCGATACAGAACATGAATGAATCGCTGGCCTATTTCAAAATGATAGAGTTCTACTGGGATTACGCATATTTCCATGTCTTGTACAGTATGGTCTTCTTTGAAACCGGTCGCGAGGACGACCGCGCTGCCGGTTTTGAGATCTTCGAGAAAGCAAGGGACCTGTTCACGGAAATGAAATTGGATGGATGGGTCCGGTATATCAGTGCAAAGATAGATGAATTAAAACGTCGGGTCGCCTAGGTTTTATTCCTTAGTCATGATGAAACATCGTTCCATCGATCGGCACCCATTGAGCTGAATAGAGACGGAGAGAAGAAGTGAGCCAATCTCATGAAGTGC
The DNA here is from genome assembly GCA_041564295.1 of Anaerolineales bacterium. Taxonomy (GTDB): domain Bacteria; phylum Chloroflexota; class Anaerolineae; order Anaerolineales; family JABWBV01; genus DATDOR01. The sequence continues at coordinate 3,710 of JBFGQG010000346.1, forward strand.
TCAATCAGAACCAAATGTCCGGATACTTTCGCGGGAATGTGGGCATTTTATTGATTAACAAAAAAGGGCTCGTTCTGGCCGCTGAGCGCAGCGAGATACCCGGTGCCTGGCAGTTGCCTCAGGGTGGCATAGACCAGGGTGAAGGAGTGGAACAGGCGGCCTTGAGAGAATTACGCGAAGAGTTGGGGTTTGATAACCAGGATGTAAAAAATCTCCTGCAGTCCCTCGGTACGCATCCTGGTTGGCTTGCTTATGAGCTTCCGGAAGAGAATTGGTCGGAGAAAAATGGAAGAGGCCAGGCACAAAAATTCTTTGCTTATCGTTTTGTCGGCGGGGATGATCAATTGGATGCGAAATTTAGCGCTTCAAAAGAATTCAGGTCCTGGAAATGGGTCAATATGTCTGACTTAATCGAAAAAGTATGGGCGGTCCGCCGGCCGGTGTATGAGGCGCTTGCACAGGCATTTTCTGCATATCTCGCTGGAAAAGAAATGGCAATTGATGAAGCGAACCTTATCTGGGATGAATACAAATACCGGCATGACCTCATTTGGAAGCATCTTATCCGTTCCACTACCGCAGTAGTTGCCTTGCTTACGGTACCGTTTCTAAAGAATCTGGACGTCGACGCCTTCCTCATCGCAGCAGCCTTTTTTATTGCAATTGGTTACGCTGCCTTCACGCGCTGGATATTGGACTCGGAACTTAACCTATTTGAGCAGGTGAAAGAAAGGCACCGAAAACGCCAGCGAAATCTTTTTGGACTGCACCTAGATGAACAGGATAGCAAATTTCCTTTACGAGTACGTATATACGGTGCTTTATTGATCATACTGTCGATTGCAGCGGCGATAATGCATTATTTTTTCAAAGCTATGGATCTTTAGATTGAACCTTGCATTTCCCCCTGAATTATCTTCGAGATAGTTCATTTCCCTCGTGACAGGC
>JBFGQG010000347.1:0-4656 GCA_041564295.1 Anaerolineales bacterium
CCAACTGTCCGTCTTCGAAGGCGCGGACTTCGATCGTGTCTCCCGGCCGGGAATATTTCAACGCATTATCAAGCAGGTTGTGGAGGGAAAGGAGGATCAAGTCATAATCGCCCGGCACATGTGGGAGCGGCCACGGCGCCTGGGGTATGCTCAGCATAATCCGACGGTCATTCACGTCCTCACGGTCGTCAGCCAGCTCGACGAGCATTGTTAGAATTTCGCCGATATCGACCGGGCTGCGTTCTATCTCCCGCGTTTCCAGGTCCGCCAGTTTACGCAGGTCTGAGACGAGCCGGCTGAGCCGGTTCGTCTGGGTTTTGACGCTCGCCAGCGCCGCGTTGTCCTGCTGGTCATTAAGGTTCGCCAGACCGGCCTGGATCGCCGTCAACGGGTTCTTTAATTCGTGGTCCAACCTTTGCAGAAAGCGGCGGCGATCCTCCCCCGCCTTGATTTCATCCGCTCTGTCTCTGTCTGCCAGCCATTCCCGGATAACGATCCAACCCCAGAGAGATATCGCGGCCAGGAGGCCGATGATCTGTGCAAGTGCAGACAGGTCCGCGCGCATGTAGAGCACGGGGTTGGGGAGCAGCCCCAATCCGAAGGCGCCACCTAGAAAAAGTCCTGCAAACAAGGGCACGAGCGCCCAGAGCCAACGCCGGTTCATTTCCCTGATTCCACCCGGCCTACAAAGCGATAGCCCTGGCCCGGGACCGTCTCGATCAATCTGGAGGCATCACCGTCGTCTTCAAATGCGCGGCGGAGTTCGGCAATGCGGGTATCGACAGCCCTTGTCCCAACGGGGTAATCCCACCCCCAGACGACGTCGAGCAGGCGGTCGCGACTGACGAGTTCGTCCGGATGTGTCAGCAGGTATTCGAGGAGAAGGGTCGCTTTTGGTGTTAGCGTGAGTTCCTTGCTGGACAGGTAGACCCGCCGCGATCGCCTGTCGAATCGCAGCGCACCGCAGACAAGGACTGTTGATGCAGACAGAGGAGGCTGACCAACCTGAGCGCGCCTGAGCACAGCCCGGATACGGGCGACGAGTTCTTGTGGATCGAACGGTTTATTGAGATAGTCGTCCGCGCCTTCTTCAAGCGCCATTGCACGTTCGAATGCCTCGCCGACCTGGGTCAAAAGAATTACCGGCGTCCAGACGCCCTCCTGCCGCAGTCTACGCAGGGTAGCGCGTCCGTCCAGCCGAGGCATCAGCACGTCCATCACGATGAGGTCCGGACGAGCAGCGGCGTGTTTTTCCAGTGCTTCTTCACCATTATTTGCGGTTTGGGTGCGGAAACCGGTGCGGTTTAAGAATGATGACAGGTTCGAAAGGATGTCCGGTTCGTCATCAACGAGGAGTATCAGTGGTTGTTCTTCAGACATCGACAGGCCTTTTTTTCATCAGCGATCGGGTGACCAGATAGAACAGCAATCCGGCCGGCCCGGCCATCATGGTAAAGAATACAAACAGTGATACCAACCGGCTCTGCAATCCATTCTCTGGCCCGTCCAGGAAAATCCAGCGTCCAGCGAATAAATCCAGAGCGAGAATGTGCGCCCACAGGATCAGAACCGCTTCTTGCGAGCTCAGGATCTCGGTTATTCCGGCCAGCGAAAAATCGAGCGAGATCGATCCAATATCCATCGCCTCTACTGCGATCAAACCGACGTACATCACCGGCACGATCGCCACCGGCCAGGATGACCGCATCAGGTTTCCAGTCACCGTCCAGCGCGGTGCAAAGATCATCAACAGCCAGAACGGCAGAACGACTAAGTTCAAAATATTGTACAGGAGGTCTGAGGACATCAACCATCTCCTTTGGCAGGATCCTCCGGGGTAAGGAGGACGATGGGAATCCGGCGCTTTCCGGCGCTTGCGGCGTACCGATCGTAACCGGGGTATAAGGCAACAGCCTGGCGCCAGAATATTTCCCGGTCGTTTTCCTCGACGTTCTGTGCGATAAACTTTACAGTTGCACCGTTCAGCCGCACCAGCACTTGCGGATTTGCTTGCAGGTTGAGGTACCAGGCAGGGTGTCTGGCCGACCCGAAGTTCGTTGCGAAAAGGACGAGACGTTCCCCGGCAGGCAGAGGGATCAACGGGCAGCTGCGTGGCTGACCGGTGATTTTACCGAAGGTGGTCAGCCAGATAACCGGCAGCCCGGAAAGCATTGTTGTCAGGCTGTACTTCTCCCGGGTCAACCTGAGGGTGAGACGGTCTAACGGCATTAGAATGCGGGAAAGCAGCATGCTGCCGGCCCGCGTCGCCGCAAGTAAGAGGATGAATCGCTGGATTCTGTTCGGTTCAGGGATTCGCAGTTGCACGAAGTGAATTCTACCGCGAATGGAGTTCAGACATGGCAAGTTTCATGCAGCACCCGGCGAAAACATCCTGCCTCATGCCGCAAGTCCCTCTACCAGACATCCGTTTAAAACTTGCCATGCCTGGGGTGTTACAAAGACATGGCAAGTTTCATGCAGCACCAGGCAAAAGCATCCTGCCGCATGCCGCAAGTCCCTCTCCCAGATATCCGTTTAAAACTTGCCATGTCTGGGGGGCTACAAAGACATGGCAAGTTTCATGCAACACCAGGCAAAAGCATCCTGCCGCATGCAGCAAGTCCCTCTACCAGAAATCCGTTTAAAACTTGCCATGTCTGGGGGCTAAAAAGACTTGGCAAGTTTCACGCAACGCCCGGCACGATTTGGGGAGGACGATGCGAGGGGTCCGTGTACTTGACCTCACACATAATCTGGCCGGTCCTTACTTCACAATGATCCTTGGGGATACGGGTGCAGACGTCATAAAAATTGATCGACAAGTCCGAAAGGAACGGCTTGAGAATGCCGTGCGTCGTTGGGTAGTAATTCAGTACCAGTTGAATGATTTCTCATCAATTCACCGACAGAGTCAGGATACAATAAAGTTTGCCTGATCGATAACTTTATTCAAATAATCAGTGAGTGGGGAGCATGTCCGACGATGCGGCGCGTCGCTGTAGCGCGGACGTTTTTTTGGTTTTTCTGCATGATTTATTGAATGTCGGATTTATTCGAGGAGGTAAACATGTTAAAAATTCACTTGTTCGGCTCCGGTTCGGCTCACGCTGATGGATGCGCATTGACGGGTTTCCCGGGCCAGCAAGCCGGACTGCTCCTCTGTTACCTCGTTCTCAACCGCAGCCAACCGATCCCCCGGGAAAGGTTGGCTGCGGTTTTTTGGGAAGACCTGCCTGCAATCACCGCCCGCAAATACCTGCGCAACGCTCTCTGGCGAACAAAACAAATGCTCGCCGAAGCAGGCGTCGACCCGGACAGGTTGTTGGTGATCACGGATGATTTTGTCGGTTTATCGGCCGAGCGAGATGCCTGGATCGATATCGAAATTTTCGAAAACGCTTTTTCGATCTGTAGAAAATCCCTGCCGGCAGCTTTAAGCAGTATCCAGGTGCAAGAACTGGAAGATGCAGCCTCAGTTTATACAGGCGATCTCCTGGAAGGGATCTACGAAGATTGGGCGCTTTACGATCGGGAACGATTTCGATTGATGTACCTGAGCATACGCCAAAAATTGCTGCAGCACTACAGCGCTTACCAGCGTTTCGAAGAAGCGCTCAGGCAGGGCGAACAGATCCTGGCACTCGATCCGGCTCGTGAAAAAATCCACCGCCAGATGATGCGCCTGCACGCTTCAAATGGCGATCGAAGCGCCGCCCTGGCCCAATATAAACGCTGCAAACAGGTCTTGAAGGATGAGCTCAACCTTGGACCAATGAAAGAAACTCGCCTCCTTTACCGCGAGATCCGGGATAACCTCTTCGATCCCGGCCACCCCCACCTGGACCATCAATTGGGGAATGTATCCAATGTACTCCAGCGTTTAAACAAGCTGCATCGGCTCGCAAACCGCATCCACGCAGAACTGCGGACACTCGAAAAACTTCTCAACCAGAATATGCTCGATACTGACTGATCCTGAAGTCAATTATTCTTTCGAAAGCTTTTCCTCGTGAAAGGCTTTTTTTCTTTTCAAAAGACGCTCTCCCCCCTCACGCTAAACGCCTGAAAGGCGCGTCATAAACGCGCACAAATTAAACTGGCAATTGCTTTTGATTTATTTGCTGTCGGGCAAATATCCGAATCCGTTGCCGTTAACTTGTGCCAGACCGCACCGACGACGATAGGGATGACCTTGAAAAACGACGCGAAATCTTTCATTGTCCGAATCTGGATCGAATCGTCCTCTGAGGACGAGCGAGATCCGACCTGGCGCGGCGTTATCGAACACGTAGGAAGCGACGAGCGGCAGCATTTCCACAACCTTAATTCCGTTACGCAATTCATCAGTGAAAAAACCGGCCTCGCGCAAAAAACTTCGCCAGCCGAATGGTGGAAGACCACGAAGACCAGGATAATCAATGAACTCCGGAAGCTCCTCCCCCACCACCAGTAATCTCATTGCTCAAGATTTGAGCCTCCGGCACCTGTACGCAGAGATTGCGCGCCTCGATCTCCTGCTCCAGCAGCAGATCATCCGGTGGCGAGCTGCCGGGCAGGATCCGACAGACGCATTTCGCGGCCTCTATGTAAGCGATGCGGAAGCAGCCGGCCTGATGAACAGGCCGTTAGGCGGTAGTTGGGCGGAAATTACGCATC
>JBFGQG010000348.1:0-4654 GCA_041564295.1 Anaerolineales bacterium
CAATTTTCAGCCCGACCATCACGAGCCACATCACGCCGACGTTCCGCCACTGGCGCAGCGCCAGGTTCCATGCCATGCGCAGGGATTCCATCGCCCGCATGCCGTCCAGCACGATCATCCGCCAGGCGAAGTCACGCAGTACATAAAGGACAGCCATCACGGCAAGAGTGACGAAGATCGCCAGGAAGGACAGGCCGATACCAGCGATAACGTTGCTGATAATTGTTGCTTCCACCCCGCCCATGAGGGCTGTGAAGATCCGCCAGGCAACCAGTCCGAGCACTACGAACAGCCCGAGTACCGGCAGGTGCACGACCAGGTTGACTCCAAACAACCGCCAGGCGTCCTTCGTCCAGCCGTACGTCCAGCCCTGGCGGAAACCGACCTTTACCCCGGTGTCTTCATACTCGTTCACCATTCGGATGGTTGACGTTTCCGCCACATATCGCAGTATGGCGACCAGGATGCCGAACAAAATGGCCACGACGAAGAAAGTGATCACAGCGGCGATTCCCAATTCGAATTCGACCGGGAATTTCTCCTGCAGCATCTGCAGACCTTCGCGCGCCTGCCTGAGTCCGTCATTGACGATTTCTGCAAATGTATCACCCTGCAGTCCTTCCCAGTCACCCTGGGTCTGGCTGCCGGGTGTCCGAACATCATTACCGCTGAACGAATAGTTGCTGCTGCCGGTGAAGTTTCCGCCGCCAGCCGCCAGTGCCAGGATAAAGCCGAATACCCACAGTACTCTGTAATTCCACAGCACATGCCAGGAACGGCTCAAGATTTTTTTGACATCAAACATCGCATACACTCCTTTGTGCAGTTATCTAATTAAGAACTCCCTGCGCTTTTCCTTTCCGGGTCCTCAAAATCGAGATGAATCTTGCGCAGTATGTGTGGTGTGGTCCTGGATCCGCATCCACCAAGCGAAAAGCCATCCCAGGTAACCGATTGCCAGTATCGCCTGAGTGAAAAGTGGCTTGATAAGTCGTGCGATGAACAGGTTGGCATCGTTTAGCATTTCAAGTATGGCTTGTCCTGGTCCGCTCAACTGGTCGCCGAACAGGTTCATCGCGCTGCCGAACCAGTTCATCTGGAGAGCAGCTTCCCTTACCCAGGGTAATCCGTTACCGAGCAGGCCTGCGTCTGCTGCCAGGGAGACCGCTGAACTGAGCACGCTCGTGACATTGACAAAGATCAACGCCAGCAGCAGTCCGACCGGCGCAAGCCACCAGCCGATTTGCAGGTTGATGCGGCGCAGTGGTAGCTCAGGCCGGCGGGGCAGCTTTAACATGAGGTTCGACACGAAGCGCTCGGTGGGGAGGAAGCCCTCAGCGGGTGCGGCGTCCTGCAGGAATAGAGAGAGACCCCGGATCTCATCCAATTCCGCCCTGCACGCTCCGCATTCGGCCAGATGCTGTTCTACCTGATGCAGGCGGCCTCCACGCAATTCACCGTCATGGTAAGCGCCCAACCATTCGAAGACATGATCAGACATTTTCAATCTCCTTCCGGATCATATGCCGTTGCAGCGACTGCTTAAGCTGCCTGCGGGCGTAGTTCAGGCGGGACATAACTGTGCCCAGCGGGATATCGAGTGCGGTGGCGATCTCCTGGTAGGAAAGTTCGCCGTATTCACGCAGCACCAGGACAGCCCGGCCGGCTTCGGTCAAATCCAGGATTGCCTGCCGGACTTCTGCCTGGCGTTCTTTTTGTAAAAGTGCAGCTTCGGGGCCGTCCTGGAGGTCGGGCAGGGATAGCGCCTCGAAATCTACTTCTGCGGTTTTAGCATTGCGGCGCAGCACATCGAGAGCAGCATTGATAGCGATGCGGTAAAGCCAGTTGCGCAGAGAACTGTCCGGGCGAAATGAATGCAGGTTTAACCACGCCCGGATGAAAGCATCCTGGGCCGCGTCCTGTGCCAGTTCTACATCACCGCACATCCTGTATATGACCTGGACGACGCCGCGGTGGTGCAGGCTGACGAGTTCTCCGAAGGCATTGCGGTCACCGTGTTGGGCTCTTGAAATCAGAACCGCTTCGGCATCCCTGTCTGGTAAGGTCACCTGGTATTCCTTTCGCACGTTCTTACTTATATAACGGATAAAGGGGCGAGTTTATTCGAAAAGTGGATGATCACTTCGCTGATTAATCCCCCCGCACTTTGTTTTATTAGTTTTCAACATAACCCTGGTCCCAGTTCCGGGCAGGGTCATGGTTTCGAAGATCGACATTGAAGTCAACGGCCGCTTTTAACGCCATGAGCACGGACACCCATCCTGCAATCACTTCTGCGCGGTATTCTTCTGGAACGCCGGTATCCGTCAATACCAGGTCGGTGCCGCTGGGCCCATCATCATTAAGCTGAAAAGTTACTATTGAATTGCCAATATATTCCACGGAGAAATCGGTTGGCGGTTCGGCTGTTAAGATGCGCCCATGCCACTTAAAGCCGTTTGGGAACACAAAATGAATGATGCCGTTCTGCTCGACCGCTGACTCCGCCCAAAAACCTGCACGGCCACGGTCCGTGGACAGGACCCTGTACACTTCGGTAATGGACGATCGCAGGTGGAGCCGCCATTGGATTTTTTGTGGGTCCGGTTGAAAGCTCATTATCAACATCCTCCTCTGATTCTAGCGGTATAATGCTCCGCCTATTATCGGGCAAGCAATAAAGAGGGCTGGAGTAAGTTTAGTCGTTGCCAGCCCCCGAGGGGTCGGAATCAATTAAATGAACCTTGTATTCCGATAATGATGCCTGGATCATAATCTTATCCCTTAAATCCGCAGTATAGCAATAAAGCGTATCAGGAGGGATTGGAGTGCTAAAAAAAAGAAGAAGATATACCTTTCCAACCACCCTTTATAGTTTATACCTAAAAAAAATCGTTTCGGACCCTCTGGAACTAACCTTCTGGCACCCCTCTGTATCGCACTCTTCCTCGTCGGTCACAGTCCAACTGCGCGCGCAACCAGACATGGCAAGTCTTAAAGACTTGCCATGTCTGGTCATCCTGATTTCGTACCAGCGCACGCAGTTGACGGTTCCGCCGCCTGGGTTGCAGCCGATCATATGAGTCGCCCACAAACGGCCGCCCCAATCTTCCACGTCCAGCAGGCGGTTATCGTTGGCCTGGATGCTGTGCCCGCGCACATTCCATCCTTTTCCAACGCGAAGACGTGATTGCACCTTTTTTTGCGACTGAAATCCTCCAACCGAGAACAGGTTATTTGTTTGTAGATTTGTAAGTGAAAACTATTGGAAACAAATGGGACGTTCAGCAGTTTTAATTTACACAAGAAAACATCCTGGATGGACAAAAATCCAGAAAGTTAAGATTTCAAATATTTAAGAATGGACAACCAGACCTGGTGAGTTTCTAAAATCCACCAGGTCTGATGGTGACTTCAGTCGTGGACCGTATACCAGTTCGTCCTGGCGCCTTCCCAGACCAGCAGATCCTTCGTGGATTCAAACCACGCCAGATATTCGGGATCGGCTAAAACTTTTTCCCAAATCTCATCGGAATGGCCCATGTTTTCATATTGGGTTACGATGTGATTCTGATAGACCTGCCCCGACAAATTTCCAAGCACCTGTGTTGGGGTTCCATATTTATCCGACATCCACTTGGCTAATTCGGTCAGTTTTTCTATCCCAGGGAACCGTTTTCCCGGAATAGTTCTCACAGTTACCGTTCCGTAAACCATGTTAATCTCCTTCCAATAGCTCTCGAGAGTAAACGGGAAAGGTTTTGGTAATTCAACCACCAGTTCTAGAATACAGTAAAGTCTGTCGGGAGTCAAAAATCGCTCGCAGTTTTTGGGACGAGAACAAACCTGAATTTCCCGGTTTTTTAATTGAATTTCTGTCACAAATCCCCCTCCCAGCCCGTCTTTACTTATAGAATCAGCCTATTATTCAAGGAGAAAGTTATGGCCCGCATTTTGATCACCGGCGGCACAGGCCGCCTCGGCACCGAACTCACCCCCCGCCTTCTTGAAACCGGCTGGACGGTGCGCATCCTCAGCCGCCGGCCGCGTCCTCCCGCAACCTCATTGGAAATCGAATGGGCTGTCGGCGATGGTGGCACGGGCGCCGGCCTCTCCGCTGCCCTCCAGGACGTCGACACCGTCATCCACGCTGCCAGCCACCCGACCAAAGCGCACCTGGCCGATACCGCGGCTGCCCAACGCATCATCGACCTGTCCGGTGAGCATCCTATCGCCCACCTCCTCTACATCTCCATCGTCGGGATCGACGACTTCCCCTATCCCTACTACCAGGCCAAGCTCGCCACGGAACGGATCATCGAAAAAGGTCCGGTCCCCTGGACGATCCTGCGCGCCACCCAGTTTCACAATTTTCTTGGCGACCTGGTCCTCCCAACCCTGGACCGTGCCCCCCTTTTCTTCGTCCCGACCGATTTCCCTTTCCAGCTCATCGACGAAGGTGAAGTCGCCAGCCGTATGGTCGAGCTTGTGGTTGCAGGGCCTTCAGGCCGTGTAGCGGACATCGGCGGGCCGGAGATCCTGGCCTTTGGTGAGATTGCCCGGTCATGGCTTAAAATGCAGGGTAGGAGGCGGCGGATCTTCCACCTGCCGGTCCCCGGCAAAGCGGCCACCGCCTTCCGGGCCGGCAGGCACA
>JBFGQG010000349.1:0-4654 GCA_041564295.1 Anaerolineales bacterium
ATTCCGAGTATATCGTCTCGAACCTGAAATGCAAGACCGAGGCTGTGTCCGAATGCCCGGTAAGCCTCAACTTTGGTCGCAGGTGCTCCTGCGGCCAGAGCGCCTAATTGCGTACATGCAGCCAATAAGGAGGCTGTTTTTCCCCCGATCATCGCCCAATACTCTTCCAGCGTGACGGATGTCCGGTCTTCAAAAGAGAGGTCGAGATACTGGCCCTGCGTGAGAGCCAGGCAGGTTTTTTGGAGCACATCCTGTGCTTTTAGGGCTGTCGCGGCAGATGTGCCGTCTGCAAGGGCGATCAGTGCCTGGTATGCCAGCGTGTACATCGCGTCGCCGGCGTTTATGGCCTGCGCGATCCCCCATTTCTTCCAGACAGTTTCCCTGCCGCGGCGGAGTGGGCTGTTATCCTGAATGTCGTCGTGGATCAAGGAAAAGTTGTGCACCAGTTCAACGGCAGCGGCAGCAGGGATGACCGCTCCCCAGTCTGGCTGAGTCGTGTGGCATGCGCCGAAGCTCAACAGGACGAGCAGTGGACGGATGCGTTTTCCCTGGGCCTGTGTGCCGGCATCCTTACCGGACCAGCCCATGTGGTAAGACATCATCTCGTAAAGTGCGTGCGTTGACGGGCTGTCCGCCTGGGTTATAGCGGATTTCATCGCAGATTCGATCAGCGGAAGCATCTGCCGGGAAAAAGAATCGATTGTTTGCATCTTATTTTTTAATCAGGGGGGTGTTCTGGAGAGCGTGAATGTCCGCAGCGCCGGCAGCAAACATGCAGACCTGGATTTCACGCCGGATCTCGCGGATCGTTTGCCGCACGGCCTCCTCAGACACGATGGCTGATTTCAGGAAAGGCCCTGCCATACCCCCAAGACTGGCACCTAATGCGATGCACTTGGCAATGTCGATGCCGGTCCGCAGACCTCCGGATGCGATGACAGGCAACTCCGGAGCGGTTTCGCGCACGTTAATGACGGCGTCGCTCGTAGGGATGCCCCAGTCCAGAAAAGCAGCCGCCAGCCTGGCCTGAGATTCGTTCTCGGCACGATGCATCTCGACCTGGGACCAGGATGTGCCTCCAGCGCCGGCGACGTCGATCGCAGAAATGCCGACTCCTGAGAGCATCCGGACGTCTTCTTTCGAGAAACCCCAACCGACCTCCTTTGCAATCACCGGGACACCAACCGCCTGGCAGACTTCTTCAATCTTGCAAAGCAGATCCGACCAATCGACGTCGCCTTCCGGTTGGACGGCCTCCTGGAGCGGGTTGAAATGGAGGATGAGCGCGTCCGCTTCCACCATGTCGACTGCCCGGCGGCAGTGATCGACTGTGTAACCATAATTCAGCTGGATCACGCCGATATTGGCAAAAAGAAGGAGGTTGGGAGCCACGCTCCTGACCTGGAATGTCGGCGCCAGTTCAGCCTGTTCGAGGGCAGCACGCTGCGATCCAAGCCCCATCGCGATACCTTCCGCATCTGCCGCCTTCGCCAGTACACGGTTGATCTCACCGGCAGCTTCGGTCCCACCGGTCATCGAGGAGATCAGGATCGGCGCCTGAAGAAGCTTCCCGAATAGACGGACCTGAAGGTCGATATCGTTGAGGTTTAATTCCGGCAGTGCCCTGTGATTAAAATGATAACGTTCCAGCCCGGTGGTGAGGCCAGAACGCACATCCTCTTCGAGGTTAATTCGCAGGTGGTCGGATTTTCTTTCGCTCAACGGCGTAACTTTTGACATTTCGAAGTGTTCCTGCTCTTTGAGAAATATTACCAGTCTGAATTTTAACTGTCAACTTGCTTGACAGGGTTGTGAAACTATGTAAAATTTGTCGGTTCAGGCTGCTATATCACAATTGGAGGAAGAAAATGGCTGACACCTTAAGCGAAGTCAAAGATATCATCGTCGATCTTCTGGGCGTTGATGAAGGAAAAATCGCGCGCGAGTCACGTTTCCGCGAAGACCTCGAAGCTGATTCGCTCGATCTGGTTGAACTTATCATGGCTTTCGAAGATAAGTTTGGTGCTGAGATTTCCGACGAAGATGCGCAGAGCATCACCACCGTCGGCGAAGCTGTTGACTACATCGAAAAGCGGATGTGAATCCGGCACACAACGGATCGATCTGTTGACGTTGAAATCTCAATTCCTCAACAGTACCGTTGAGCAGGAGGTTGGGGCCCGCGGGTCCCAACCTCCTGTTAAATTAAGTTTCAATCGAGATCTATCAGCGACTCTGGTTGACAATTCGATTTATTCTGTTTATATTTCGAAATTAATATAACCATGAGTTCTATGCCCGGTAAGGGTGCCCAAGTTTTCGTTTTTATACATAAGGAGATTAATATGAAGAGAATTATCGTCGGAATTCTTGGCGTGATTCTGGTGTTTGCTTTGTCTTTAGCAGGCTGTTCTGGCGGGAACGATACATCCGGTTCTTCCGGCTCAAGCCAACCGACAGCAGCAACGGGATCCGGCAGCAGCAGTACCAGCCCGACTCAATCTTCAGACACATCGACCGACGTCGAAAACCAACCTGATACCAGCGGATTGATCGTTGACGCGGCAGGAGAAGCAGTCCCTGAAGATGTCCCTATTATGGACGGCTATTACAACCTCGACGTTATTCGCTCGGGAACCCAGGTCAATTTCCAGATCGATGGGACGATTGAAGAGGTCATGGGCTGGTACCAGACGGAGCTTGAAGCAAGGGGGTGGTCTCCAACGCGCGCGCCGGATTCAGCTCTTGGCTCAATCGGCGCAATGACCCGGGCCAACGAAAAGGGAGATACGCTGTCGATCAATATGTCTTTCAACCAGAATGGCGGATTTGCAATCGTCCAGATCGCTATTTCACGCAAAAGCCCTTGATGGCCAGCAAAAGAAAATGAAAAGAAGGGTGCCGGCAGTAAGCGGCACCCTTCTTTTTTAAGTGGGTGATTGAAAGCGAATAATTTCTCGCTTCCCATAATAATTCAACTGGTTTGCAGAAGTCCCGGGATCTCTTCCGGATGCCGGGCTACCGATACGTTCGCGGCTTTCAAAGCCGCGATTTTTTCCTGCGCGGTTCCCGTACCGCCTTCAACAATCGCGCCGGCATGCCCCATTCTTTTACCTGGCGGGGCTGTCTGACCGGCGACGAAGGCGACGACCGGCTTCGTCATGTGGTTCTGAATATACTCGGCCGCTTCTTCTTCTGCGTTGCCCCCGATCTCGCCCATCAGGACCACTTTATCCGTTTGTGGGTCTTCCTCGAACATTGCCAACACATCAATGAAATTCGTCCCCTGGACCGGGTCGCCGCCGATTCCGACGCAGGTGCTTACGCCCATGCCAACCTGCTTGAGCGCGAAAAGCACTTCGTAGGTCAATGTCCCTGATTTGGACACGATCCCGACGTTGCCCGGGATAGCAATATCGCCGGCGATAATCCCGACCTTTGCCTCACCGGGTGTGATCAAGCCAGGGCAGTTCGGTCCGACCATACGGACGCCTTTCTGGTCCAGGTAATGACGGACCATAATCATGTCCTTGATCGGGATCCACTCTGTCAGGCAGACGATCAATTCGATCCCAGAATCGGCGGCTTCGTAGATGGAATCCACTGCAAACCGGGCCGGTACGAAAATCACGCTGGTGTTTGCACCGGTGGTCTTGACAGCCATTTCGACCGAATCGAACACGGGTACTTTATCTTCCAGAACCCATTGGCCGCCGCGACCGGGCGTTGCGCCGGCTACAACGTTGGTGCCGTATTCGAGCATCAAGTTGGTATGGAACAGGCCCTGGCGGCCGGTAATTCCCTGTACGAGCAGGCGCGTGTCTTTATTGATGAGGATGCTCATTCTACTATGCTCCCTTTGCGGCCTGGATGGCCTTTTCAGCGGCGCCGCTCAAAGTCTCTGCCGTGATCAAGTCTGTCGTTTCCAGCAAAGCACGGCCTTCTTCAGCGTTGGTTCCACCGAAGCGAACGATTAAAGGCACGTTTACTTCAACCTCTTCCATCGCCGCGAGGATCCCCCTGGCGACTTCGTCACAGCGCGTAATCCCTCCAAAGATATTAATCAAAATAGCCTTAACATTCGAGTCGGAAAGGATGATACGGAATGCAGCCGCAACCTTTTCAGCGCTTGCCCCACCGCCGATGTCAAGGAAATTCGCCGGCTCTCCGCCGAACAGCTTGATGATGTCCATCGTCGTCATAGCAAGCCCGGCCCCGTTGACCATACAACCAATATCGCCGTCAAGCTTGATATAAGAAAGCCCATATGTGCGTGCTTCATTTTCCTCAGCGACCTCTTCTCCCTTATCTCGCAGTGCATCCAGCTCCGGGTGGCGGTACAAGGCGTTCTCATCGATCGACATTTTGCCGTCGATGCCCAGGAGCCTGCCGTCTCCAGTTATGATCAGGGGATTGATTTCTGCCAGGGTGGCGTCGTTTTCCCAATACGCATTCCACAACGCATGGGCAATCTTGCCGAACGGGTTCCACAACTCCTGCGGGAGTTCGATTGCGGCAGCGACCTCGCGGGCCTGGTAATCATGCAGACCGAGATGGGGGTCGATGTGGATTTTGATGATCTTATCCGGTGTGGTGCGCGCGACCTCTTCAATGTCCACACCGCCTGCGGCCGAAGCCATGAGCAAGGGCTTTC
>JBFGQG010000350.1:0-4650 GCA_041564295.1 Anaerolineales bacterium
GCGGAGGATGTAGAGTTAGAAATTGAACCTGGAACTTACGGAAATATTAAATTTTATCTGATATCCGTTTCCCTCACTACGGCCTGCCAGGCAGTATGAATTGGAAACCAGCAGCTTTCCGTAACGGGTCGGCGCCGGGTTAAAGCCCCATACACGATGCGAGTGGCCGGAAAACTGCCCTATTCCGGATTGCCGGTATTATTTCTAAGATTCCGATAGGGCCCCAGGTAACGGTTTTTTGTCAAAATACTAAACTTCCCAACGCTGGTTGACCCCCGTATACTTCAGCCTGAACCCTACCCGCTCATACAGCCCTCGCGCGTTTGTGTTCCTATCATCCACATTCAGACCCACAACACGGACCCCGCGTTCATTGAAAAACCAATCCAGCGCGGTTAAAAGCAGCATCCCGCCAATCCCCCGGCCGCGTGCTTTTTCCTCCACACCGAGAAACTCGATATATCCGTCATCCGACCATTCCTCAATTACGCCGTATAAATATCCGAGCACTCTATCGCGCTCCCAGAATAGCCAGACCCGATGGTCTGAATTGATTTTCCCGGCGATTTGCTTCCCTGTGATTAAGGTGCCGGCAAAAAGCGCCTCGTGGAGGTCCTCGAACCCGATCTGACAGCCTGCGATTGCGCTCTGTACCTTCGGGATTGCCTCCGGAATGCCCGGGTAGTCGCTTGCTAAAGCCTCATAGACGTGTGCCTTGCCTTTCTGAATAAATCCCTGCCCGGCATAGAAGGCCAGTCCTCGCTCATTTTCTGCATTCAGGAACGCATCGAAGCGAGTGATCTCCTTCGGAACGAGGATTTTTACATGGGCCAAGAGCCGGTCTGCCAGAGTGTTGAAATCCTGTACTGCGAAGGGTCCACGCAGCCAGCCGCGCCCGGCCTCCCGATCGAATTCGCAGCCCATCACTCCGGCGAGGGCGCCTTCTTCCAGCCCAACCGCCCAGACCATCTCGCCGGAAGCATGCCATTTTTCCATCTCAAGCACCAGTTCTGCACTGCTTTCCCCTGTCGAGGATTGGATACACTGCAAGGCCGGATTGGCGCATTGATGGTGGATGAGCTGTGCGATCGCTTGAAAGTCGAGCGGGGTTGCAGTTCTGATTGAAATCGTCATAGGTCCTGAACCTGAATTCCGGCGAATTATAACCGCACAGCAGGACCGCCAACAAACGCCTCAATCGGTAACCTTTGTGGTGGAAGCGGCTGGCAAACAGCAAAACTATTCAGTTGACGAAATTTCGGTTTACTGCTAATCTTAGTCAGAAAATTATTATTTTGATCGAGAATGATTTCGTAATTTCCAACCGCAGGTTGCCCACATGGATATTCTCCACCTTGTAGATCGCCTAGAAGAACTTTTTAACTCCAGCCGGGGTATCTGGTTCACGCACCAGGTCATCGTCGATGAAGACAGGATGCTCGACCTCATTGACCAGATGCGTGTTTCGATCCCGGAAGAAGTCAAGAAAAGCCAGCAAGTTCTGGCACAAAAGGACCGGGTTCTCGCCCAGGCGCAGGAAGAAGCCAACCGCACCATCCAGCTGGCGAGGGAGAAGAGTGAACAACTTGTCGAACGCGATGTGATCGTCCAGGCGGCGAATGCGCGCGCAGAGCAGATTGTCAACAAGGCCAGGCGGGAAGCGGATGCCGTCCGCCGTGATGCCGATAAATACGTCTTCGATTCGCTCAGCCGCCTTTATCGCGAACTTGAACGCATAATGACGCAGGTCCACAATGGGATTGTTATGGTCGAAAAAGACCTGATCGATAACAAACGCCCATCCGTGGACGAAGTTCCAAGGCAGCCCCCCTCAACCGCCCGCTCTTTCCAGATTGAAGAAGACGAAGAAGATGAAGCCGGAGTCGATGAGCAAGAGGACGAGGATATCGAAGCCGAAGCTGCAAGCAGCTCCTCGCGTTGATTATTGAATAATGAACTAAAAACAGCCCGGATAACGGGCTGTTTTATTTTAATACTTGAAAGTCTTTCCCTATTTCAACCCGCGCTCCGGTTTGACAAACCGCTCTTCAATCATTATGTCAACCAGCGTTGGGACCAGGTTATTTAACCAGACCGAGTAACGCATCATCCATGTCAGTACCACGATGCTCTTCGGTCGCTGTGCCAGCCGGTAAACGGCTTTCGCAACATCTTGTGGCCCCAGTTTAAGCCAGCGCGGCGTCGAAATCCCCGTCTTTCTCTTTGTTGACCCGCTTTTTTCAGCAAATTCCGTGACTACACCTCCCGGAAATACCGCGGAGACCTTAATACCCCAGACACGCGTTTCCCTTCTCAATGCCTGAGAAAACCCCCGGATCCCGAATTTGCTGGCTGCATAAATCGTGTACGTTGGCGTCGCTACCAGGCCTGCGATCGATGCCATGTTAATTATATGTCCCGACCGGCGCCTGATCATGTGGGGAAGTATGGCCTGAGATGCCAATATGGTCCCCAACAGGTTCACTTCCACCTGGTTGCGTACCTCGCGAACCGGGTCAAGTTCTTCCAGCCAGCCGAACCGTCCGAAACCGGCGTTATTCATCAATACGTCCACCTGTCCCCAACGGTCAATGGTCTGACTTACCATGGATTCGATTTCTTCCTGGGCCATAACATCGGCTTCAATTGCCTGCGCCTGGCCTCCTGCCGCTTCGATTTCATCACGGATGGCCTCCCGGCGTTCGATGCGCCTGGCGGCCATCGAGACACGCCAACCCCTGGCAGCAAAATACCGGGCGGTCGACTCGCCTATACCCGAAGACGCTCCGGTGATCAGAATCGTTTTACCAGTAGACATACATTTATCTCCAAAGTGCTGGTGAGAGCAGGGTGATTTCGCAGCTAGATTGAACTGCTTTTCGTAGAATATTGATCAGGATTTACAGGTTCTTTCAAAATGTAGTAGGTGCCACGTTTGCTGCCGATTTTTATTAGAACATGTTTCTTTATCAGGTCCACCAGGTCACGGCGCAGCGTTTCAGCATGGACCTCGGGGCAGAGCTCCTGGTAATCCCGGTTTGTGATCCTTGCATTCAAAAGGATAAACTCGACAGCCTGTTCCTGACGCGCATTTAGATTGAGCTTTTTGAACCGCTCCTTAAATCCGGATTTAGCCTTAGGAGGCGTTTTTTCATATCGAACGGCATTCGAGAGAGTCACGCGAAACGTCCCCGCAGTTTCCTGGAAACTCGGTGGTTGAAGGTGATTTTCCGACATGACCTTCATGACCCGGTCGAGGCCGTAGCCCAACCGCTCGATGAAACCCAGATCAGACAACACCTGGACGATAATCGGGTTACGGGAAAACCGTGCTTCGAGTAAATTCGATAACGTCACCGGGCCGGGCAGCAGACCCGGAGAATGGACTTCCAGTCTGTTGGAGAAAATGTGAAGATGGATGCTGTCACCTTCATTCATGTAATCCCTGTGAGCGATCGCGTTGACAAGGAGTTCACGCACTGCTTCGAGCGGGTATTCAGGCGATTCCTCACGGGTCAGGCCTGTAATCCTGACAGCAGACTTCATATTTTCGCGAACGAAGGTCTCTGCCTGACGGAGTTGCTGAGGGAGAGTCCCGGTGATTTCCTGTTTAACAAATGCATCTGAGAGTGAAGAGCCTGAGAATCGGGCAGCCAGGACCAATGCATTCGGCACCCACCTTTGCGGGTTTTTACCGAAGAGCAGGAGCCCGGCGTAGGTCGGAGCGAGACGACCATCGACGCGCATCAGGCAGTTGCGTCGAACAAGGAGCTGATTGAGGTCCTCCTCCTGGGGAAGCGCGATGTGGTCCGCGTAAGCGCGAACAAGCTCAGAATCCAGGTCTTCGATAGAGCCGTTCACGACGACGCGCGCTTCAAACTGCACGACGCCTCTTTCGATCAGCTTCTTGCGAAGCAACCCCGGAGGTATAGGTGTATTGTGGCGTCCTTCACGGCCCAGGTAGCGTCCCAGGTAGGTATAGATGTGCGGAAGGCCGGGTGGAATAGAAATTCGGATGAAATTCAACCCATCGATGTGTTCAAGCAAGGGCAGCGGCATCACGAGTGGAGGTTCCGTCATTAGCGCCGCCTGGAAAGTCCGATCGATCACGATGTCCGGATTTTCCACACCGATCAGTTTACCGGAACCGGGAGAAACGCCGATCAGGACCTGGCCACCTTCGCTGTTTGCCATTCCTGCAAAGGTTTCTGCGAGAGTCCCCAAAGGGACATCCTCAGGGAACCAATGCAAAACTGTCCCCATGCCCTTTTCAATCAAGGCCGGGATCGTCAGGTGCGGTTTTCTCACGGTTCGGTCCTGGTTGCTGTATGAGCGATTGCTTTACCTCAATTTCATGCGCCTGGAGGGGCGGTTTGTGCGCCGGTTTCGGTTTTGGCTTTCCCAGGGGCCGTCCGGCGTGCACTTCTCGATTTTTCAGGGTGCAGGACCAGGTCCAGGACATCGTCGACATGGTCTACGAAGATAATTTGTATGTCCTCCTGGACTTTTTTGGGCACGTCTACAAGGTCCTTGGAATTCTTGCGTGGGATGATGACGTTTTTCAATCCAGCGCGATGGGCAGCAAGCACTTTCTCACGGATCCCGCCCACGGACAATACGCGCCCGCGCAGAGTGATTTCGCCCGTCATA
>JBFGQG010000351.1:0-4637 GCA_041564295.1 Anaerolineales bacterium
CCCCAGAACCGGGTTTTGCAGGAACAGCGGCTGAAGGAGACGGGTATGATTTTAGCCTCAAGCAACGCCCAGGCCGTCCGGCTGGCGGCCCGGATTGCCAGCAAGGATTGAAGAAACCGCATGGATATAAACAACCTTTTTGACAACCCGCTCAAAATCGTCAACGTTGGCCTGGCGTCGTTCGCCGAATCGATTACGCATGCCGGTGGCGGGGTGCTCGATCTGGACTGGCAGCCGCCGGCTGAAGGGGACGCCGAGTTGGGCCAGCGCCTGGCCGGCCTGGTCGGTCATCCGGATGTTGAGAATGCCAACGCTAAGGCCTACGCCCGCTACCATTCCGCTTCTCCCAGGCTGGTCGGCGTCGGCACGGCAGGCAAAGACTTGCCGGGCATGTCGGAGCGCACGATCCTGCATGCCGGTCCCCCGATTGATTGGGCGGAAATGTGCGGGCCGATGCAGGGAGCCATCCTGGGAGCGATCCTGTTTGAAGGCTGGGCGCGCGATATCGATGCGGCCGGCGACCTCGCGCAGAGCGGTGAGATCTCCTTTGCTCCCTGCCACCATCACGACAGTGTTGGGCCGATGGCGGGGGTGATCAGCCCGTCGATGCCGGTCTGGATCGTCGAGAACGCGGAACATGGAAACCGCGCCTACAGCAATATGAATGAAGGGCTTGGAAAGGCCCTGCGCTTTGGCGCCCATGGACCGGATGTGATCGACCGCCTGCATTGGATGAAGGACAGCCTCGGCCCTTTGCTCAGAAGTGCCCTGAAGCAGCTGGGGGAGGTCGATCTGAAATCTTTGATGGCACAGGCCTTGCACATGGGTGATGAAGTACACAACCGCAACGTTGCCGCCTCGGCGCTGTTGTTCCGGATGTTGGCACCTGCACTGCTGGAAGGCGGAGGACCGCAAAAAGAGGCGCTTGCAGCGATGCGCTTCATCACTTCCAACGATCATTTCTTCTTGAACATCTCGATGGCAGCCTGCAAGGCGATGCTCGACGCTGCCGCCGGTGAGCCGCGGAGCAGCATGGTCGTTGCCATGGCGCGCAATGGCGTCGAGTTTGGTATTCGCCTGAGCGGTACAGGCGAGGCCTGGTTTACTGCACCGGCCCCTGTGGTTGACGGTCTGCTGTTTCCCGGATACACGACGGATGATGCCGCGCCAGATCTTGGAGACAGTTCAATCACGGAGACGGCTGGGGTGGGCGGTTTTGCGATGGCGACCTCGCCGGCGATCGTCCAGTTTGTAGGCGGCAGCGTACAGGATGCCCACGCCTACACCAGCGAGATGAGCCATATCACGCTCGGACACAATCAGGCCTTTACTCTACCGGCATTGAACTTCAGCGGATCACCTGCCGGGATCGACTGTCGCAGAGTGGTAGATACGGGGATCCGCCCGATCATCAACACCGGGATCGCCCACCGCAAGGCCGGGATCGGCCAGGTCGGGGCGGGAATCACCCGGGCACCGATGGCATGCTTCACGCAGGCGGTCGAAGCCCTGGCAGGTGTTCTGGAATGATCGCTTGTCCGGGAAAATCCTTCGAATCTGAACAGCAAAAATAAAAAAGGTGCCTATGCAAACCAGAAATAAAACGGCCGTCATCGCAGTCGGCGGGAACTCACTGATTATGGACAACACCCGCAACTCTATCCCGGACCAATACAAAGCGGCCGAGATCACCAGCGGTTATATCGCTGAAATGATCGAAGAGGGCTGGAATGTCGTCATCACCCATGGCAATGGACCCCAGGTCGGTTTTATCTTGCGCCGGTCCGAGCTGGCGTTGGGCCAGGTCGCGCCGGTGCCGATGGATTACGCCGGCGCCGATACGCAGGGAGCGATCGGGTATATGTTTCAGAAAGCACTGACCAACCAGCTGGTTAAGCGCGGCATGGAGAAAACGATCGTCCCCGTAGTCACGCTGGTCGAGGTGGACCCCGACGATCCGGCTTTTGTCGAGCCGACCAAGCCGATCGGCTCGTTTATGGACCGGGAAACGGCAGAGCGGCTGACCGCCGAACAGGGCTGGATCGTGCGTGAAGACGCCGGCCGCGGCTGGCGGCGGGTTGTCGCTTCCCCAAAACCGAAGGTGATCCACTCGCTCGAAGCGATTCGGACGCTGATCGATGCAGGCTATATCGTGATCGCATGCGGCGGCGGCGGCATCCCGGTGGTGCGCAACAGCGCCAGCGATCTTGAGGGGCGGGAAGCCGTGATCGACAAGGATTTTGCCTCCAGCCTGCTGGCCGTTAATCTTGGCGCAGAGCTGTTTCTGATCTCGACCGGCGTGCCGCAGGTGGCGATCCATTTCAATACCCCCGACGAAACCTGGCTGCCGCACCTGAGCGCGGCAGAGGCCCGCGGCTATATTCAGGATGGGCACTTTGCACCGGGGAGCATGCTCCCGAAAGTCGA
Source organism: Anaerolineales bacterium (assembly GCA_041564295.1). Classification (GTDB taxonomy): domain Bacteria; phylum Chloroflexota; class Anaerolineae; order Anaerolineales; family JABWBV01; genus DATDOR01. The sequence goes on from JBFGQG010000351.1 coordinate 2,428, forward strand.
AGCGATCCTCGGCTACCTCGAAGCCGGCGGGCGGGAAGGACTGATCACGGATCCGGCGAACATCGGTCGCGCGCTGCGCGGCGAGACAGGGACGCGGTTCCATCCAGGTTAACCCCCTGTTTCATAGGTTTTGAGGAGGAAAATCGCGACGGTTGTACGCCATATCTGACCCGCACACCGATATTTGTATCATGTACAAAGTCGGTCCTGGCGGCTGCCAGTGGGAATCTTGTTCAACAACCATCCAGGATGCGGGTGGACGACAGCGTATAAATTATTCACACACCAGTAGAATTATCGGTCTTTTATTGTTTTTTCAATCTTGATGGTCGGTGGAATAATAAAGATTAAATCCCAAGCTAAAAAAAGAGCCGCCCAGCTCCCATGCAGTCGATCCGGACCTTGCAAAGCGAAACATGTCGGTTAGGATGCGAAACTTAGCTCGCTTCTTTATCGGACCCATAGTGACTGCTAACGAGGCGATAGAGTCGTCTACGGCCATCCAAGCCTTTGAGTTCGTGTTCGCCAGCATCAGAAAATGATAAATCCGACCCTTCCAGCAGTGCGACTGTGGAGGCTGACAGCAGAACCTCACCTGGTCCGGCAAGTGCCATGATACGCGCAGCCATATGCACGGCCAATCCCTGGATACCGTCGGCATAACGCTCAACCTCACCGGAGTGAACCCCTGCGCGCACCTCGAGGCCATCCCGCCTTGCAACCTGGCAGATGGCAGCTGCACAGCGTACAGCTCGCGCAGTCCCATCAAACAGCGCCAGAAAGCCATCACCCGTGGTCTTACTCTCTTCGCCGCGGTATCGTTCGAGTTCCAGCCGCGCACGGTCGTAGTGTTGCCCTAGCAGGGCTTTCCAGGCGGTGTCGCCCAGACGGGCCGCGAGCGCTGTGGAGCCTACAATGTCGGTAAACAGTAGTGTTGTCAGGACCCGCGCACCCAGCATTGGCTTTCCCCAATCCCGAACCCCATGGAATTCAATAAACACGCAGGGCTCATCACCCTCGACCCAACCATCATGGCCAGGCTGGATATCGAACGCTTCACCTGGTCCTATAGACCGTTGGGCACCCTCATTGGTTGTGATGACCATGCGCCCAGACAGCACCAACCCTTGATGATGGATTTGGCAGCTCGGCGTGCCGACCAGAGGTTTTACATCTTTGGACCAGCGCCAGCCAGGTTGTGCAGTACTTCGAGCCACGTAGGTATCACCCAGCACTACAACCTGCGAGATCTGGTTGGGTACCGTAATGACTTCGTCGGGTTCGTCGAAGCGCTTGACTTGTATTTCGCCCATGTTGTTTCCAGTCCTCCACTCACAACACACCCCTTCTTCTAATAAATATGACTTTAAGGAGCACTCTGAATATGAATTCTACTCCGATAAATCTCTAAAACATACCTGTTTCGTACCGATTGGGGATTTTTTTCAATCTATGTTCGCTATTTTAATCTGTTCTTATTTTGAGATATAGAATGCCTGGGGGTATAGATAGTTGAAAAGTAATGATTGTTCCTATAAAGTCGCCAATTGGTAAAAAGGCTGATTTTACTAAAACGCATGTGTAATTTTTGTTTTCGTCAGAGACACTAACACATTACCGTCCTCCGTACGCAGTCGCAAAACTATTGTCCTGGTAAGAAATTGGTGTCGTCAGCTCAGATGCAACCAATTTCTTCGGTCGATTTGCAGGGACATTTGTCGTTCTTTCGATTCAATTTCGATAAGGATATTGGTTTTGCAACTTAATTCACCAGCGGTCAACAGAGAAATTGGCACCGGGTGGGGTGACACATGCGAATAACCCTCCTTTCGGCGGGTCAGTTCCCTTAAAATAGTTGTTTTTTGGCCATTTGGGGAAGATTGAGAACTATTTCGCATTTCTAAGAAGTTCTTTGAGCCGCAGGAGGACCTGGTCACTCGGAAGGAGCGACTCGGGAGGTTTACTTCGCAAACCTCCAACCTCAAATCTAAAAACAGGAAATCTATGCTTCCCTACCAGGAACAGGCGCTTTTCTACAACCGGCGCTGCTATCCAAATTCGGAGATGACCGTGGTCGCTTCCCAACAGCAAACCGGGTACAGGCGCTGGCAGGCACCAGTCCGGTGACGATCAGCAGCGGCAAGCGCAGGCGCGTTCAGTTCCGCCACTCCTGTGATCATGAGTTTCGGCATATTGCGCAACAGTGGGCG
>JBFGQG010000352.1:0-4561 GCA_041564295.1 Anaerolineales bacterium
AAAATAGTCCCCGACTCGTGTGCACTCTTTATGTGATGGGAAGAACAAATGCTACAAGTTGAGAATTTAACCATGGTGTACCCGAACGGCACGGTTGCACTGCGCAACGTCAGTTTTTCCGTGGAAGCCGGTGAGTTTTTAGCCATCATTGGGCTTTCCGGCTCGGGAAAATCCACGCTGCTGCGGTGCATTAACCGTCTTATAGAACCGACGGAAGGTCGGATCATCTGGAACGGTATAGACGTTACGAGGGCTGACCAGGGAGAACTGCGAAAAATTCGCCGGGAGATTGGTATGATCTTCCAGCACTTTAATCTAGTGAGACGTTCCACTGTGATCACCAATGTATTGTCCGGTCGCCTTGGATATACGCCGCCATCCTGGAGCATGATTAACCGTTTCCGAAAGGAGGATCGGGAAAAGGCTATGCAGGTGTTGACCCGTGTCGGCATCCCGGACAAGGCGAAAAACCGCGCGGACACCCTGTCGGGGGGGCAGCAGCAGCGTGTCGGCATTGCCCGGGCTTTGATGCAGGACCCGAAGATCATTCTGGCAGATGAGCCTGTTGCCAGCCTGGACCCGGTACTGGCCCATTCTATCCTTGGTACACTCGAAAAATTAAACCAGGAAGACGGGATCACTATCATGTGCAGCCTGCACTTCCTGGACCTCGTACAGCGATACGGCACCAAGGTGATCGGTCTGCGGGATGGACAGCTGGTATTCGAAGGGGATTCAAATGACGTTCGAAAAATCAGCGATGACCGGTTCAAAGAAATATATGGCGAAGAAGCCGAACGCTTAGGGGCTTAGTGTAGAGGAGGATGTAAGCGTGATTGAAAATAATTCAGAAAGAAAGCCTTCGTCCATCTTGCACAGTATTCTTTCCATTTTTGTCCCTGGCCTGGGTCAAATTGTTTCTGGGCAGATCGTGCGCGGCATTACATTTCTGGTCACTTTTGTTGTTTTGGGTTGGTTAAGCGTCTGGACGATTGCCCAGCGAGCCCGTTTTCCAGATATAGATATCAGTTTTGATCTCTATACGTTGATTTATCTGCAAGTATTTGCACTGCTCATCTTCGTGCTTTCCCTTCGATACGTATTAGCCCGGTTCCTTGTAAAAGATATTTCCGGACAGACGGTTCTGGGAGTCGGGGCGGGCCTGCTGTATATCTTTGCCCTGATCTTCTCCCAGGAGAGGATCCTGGCGATGGCAGGCACGGAAGAGAGCCTTCGCATGATATACGGGGGAACGGCCATTTTTTCGGCGGCATCTCTTGCGGCATTCCACTTTTGGCAGGCCTTCGACGCTGGCCGTATCGGGTCGACACCCGGTTTAAAACCTTCCATGGTGGCCGGGATCTTGATCTCATGCGTCGTCATTTTCAGCCTTGGGTGGAACATCACAGAAATCAACATGGACAAAGCCATTGCCGAATACGAGGATTGGAAAATCCTCCTGCCACGCATTTTCTGGCCCTGGCAGGCAGCTTTCGAATACGAAGAGATTTCCGTTGAAAGTTCTGCCAAGATTCAGGCGCCCTGTCCCGAAGGTGCTGTTGGGCCTGCTGTCAACCAACCGGTAGAAGGGGAGGCCTGGATCAGCGTCACACCGACCTGCGGCGATACGACAACGAGGGACCTTGCGCTGGGGCAGCTAACATTTGGTACAGAGCTGACGATCACCGGTGGAGGGTTTCAGCCGGATGCGGACGTGGAAATCCTCTGGAAAAACCCGATCGGCAACCCATTCAAACCCAGGGGGGTGGGGGACACACAGATACGCATTGACAAGAACGGTGAATTTGTAACGAATCTGTACGTTCCGGAGGTCGTCATCCCATCCACTGCGGTCGGTGACCAGGTCCATACGTTGATCGTCCGGCAGGAAAGCGGTATCGAGTTTACTGGGAACCCCAGCCCGGAGATCAAGCTTGCTGCAAAAGGGATGCTTGAGACGATCATGATCGGTCTGATGGCGACCTTTTTTGGAGTTGTATTTTCTTTCCCGTTCAGCTTCCTGGCTGCTCGAAACGTGATGGCGCCCATTTCCTCCTCGCTAAGCGGTTCTGTTGGAGGGCTAGTTGGTCTTGTTCCGGCGGTATGGCTGGTCGGTAGACTAACTTCGTCGGTCAACGTCTCATTGGGCGGGCTGGATGAAGCGCCGATCCAGATCGCATTGACCGGTTTGCTCTCGCTGTTGACGATTGGCTATGTAGGATATTCCGCAGGCTCGCGGGTTTTCCGGTTTGCTGAAAAGATCTCAGATATTCTCAGCCGGGTCTTGACAGCGATCGGACTCGGCGCAGCAGGTGCCTGGCTCGGTAGTATTCTCGGCACAGGCATCGCAAGGGGCATTGTTTCAATACCTCTGGCAGGAGCGATTCCTGAAGATCTGGTCAGCCAATATGCACTGATCGGTGCGATTGTCGTTGCTGCTGCCGGCGCTGTTTACGGTTTCCTCGCGGCGCTAAATGAATTCAGCCTGGGTCTACTGGTTTACACCATCACGCGAACAATCATGAATATCGTCCGGTCGATCGAGCCTTTGATCTGGGCAATTGTTGCCGGTATCTGGGTCGGTCTCGGACCATTTGCAGGGACGATCGCGCTGACTTTACATACGATCGCTGCACTCGGAAAGCTGTATTCCGAGTCGATCGAAAGCATTGATCCGGGTCCGATCGAAGCCCTGCAGGCGACGGGTGCAAACCGTTTGCAGACGATCGTCTATGCTGTCGTGCCTCAGGTGCTTCCGCCGTTCATTTCATTCACGATTTACCGGTGGGATATTAATGTCCGCATGTCGACGATTATCGGTCTTGTCGGCGGCGGGGGGATTGGTTTCATACTGGTCCAGTGGATCCGCCTTTTCCAATATGAGGCGGTTGGCCTGGCAGTCTGGCTGATCACGATCACTGTTGCCACGCTCGACTTCATAAGCTCCAGCATTCGAGAGCGCTTCGTGTAGTCAAAATTGTGGTGAGTTACCAGCGGCGCTTCATTTTCGTGGAGCGCCGTTTTTACAAAGTTATTTATTCCAGCGGTTAGCAATCCGCATATCTTCAGGAGAATCCATGCAGAGAAGCGAAGCCCTCGCGATCGTCAGAGAATACGTAAAGAATGAGAACCTGGTCCGCCATATGTTTGCTGTGGAAGCCGCCATGCGCTGGTCCGCTGAAAGGCTGGCGCCGGATGAAATCGAAACCTGGGGCCTGGTTGGACTCCTGCATGATTTCGACTGGGAAATTCACCCTACCCTGGACGAACATCCGCAGGCCGGTGCGCCGATCCTCCGTGAAAGGGGCGTCCCGGAAGTCGTCGTTGAAGGTATTCTCAGCCATGCGGACCACACCGGGGTGCCCCGTGAAACTCCCATGCAGAAGGCGCTGTATGCCTGCGATGAAATCACAGGCTTGATCACTGCCTGTGCGCTTGTCCGCCCTTCCCGGTCGATTATGGACCTGACGGTGAAATCCGTGAGAAAGAAATGGAACGTAAAGCAGTTTGCCTCAGGTACCCACCGTGAGGAAATCGAAGCTGCTGTCGCTGATTTTGGCGTCGATCTTTGGGAGCATACTGGGAATGTGATCGAGGCGATGAAACGCATCTCGCCGGAATTGGGGTTGTAGTTAGTCTGCGAAAGGGATTAAATGCGAAAAAAAAACAACGAGCCGTAAATATCAACGCTCGCTGCTTTTTTGTTTTTTTCGATAACACTGGCACAACGACTCGTTGCACCGCTACTTCTTCGTCTTGGCCTTCGCCTTAGCCTTTGCCTTCGCTTTCACCTTCGGCTCCACGATCTCTGGCCGCGGGTACTCCTCCGGCGCAGATAACCGAACAACCCGGTCGCCCGCTTTCAGTTCCACCACACTGCTGCCGTTTGAAGGCCGGCCGCGCACTGGTGCAGCGTCCAGACGGACCTGTTTGGGTGCCAGCTTTGCGAGATGCAGCGTCACACGCTGGGTGCCTTTTCCGGTCGTCAGACCGATCAAGCGTTCACCCGGATTCAAATTCCACGCGATGACACCCTGACCGTAGCGGCCCTGTCTCGGGAATTGGCTGACTTTTACGCGTTTCGCAATCCCGTCTTCACGAATCAAGAACGCTTCAAATTTACTCGGCAAAACAACCGATCCGACGACCTGGTCGCCGATCTTGAGCTTGATCCCCATAACTCCCGCCGCCACAAGACCCATCGGTCGGACGTCATCCTCGGTAAACCGGATCGCCATCCCGGTTGCTGTGAGCATCAAGATTTCGTTCTTCCCATTGGTAACATGTGCCCAACCCAGCCTGTCCCCATCGTTGATTCGGGTAAAAGTAAAAGTCTGTGCGGACGGCCCCGGCAGTTCACTGATCTCGGTCTTCTTGACCATTCCGCCTACCGAAACCGAAAGCGCATACCAGCCTTCCGGCAACTGGTCTTTTGGCGGCAGATTGAAAACGACTGCAAGTTCTGAACCTCCGCGGAGCGGGGTGATCTGGTGGAAAGGCGTCCCGTCCGTGGGGGAGTCGTTTTCAGGCAGAGAGTGGACGCCGATCGCCACCGCCTCGC
>JBFGQG010000353.1:0-4558 GCA_041564295.1 Anaerolineales bacterium
CCGGCATACTTACCTTTTACCGGAATTCAGGATCAAAAAACCTTGCTGACTCAGCCAGGCCGTCCGGACTTTGATTCGACGATCCGGACATAATCCTCGGTCACTGCCTCTTCCGGTTTGCCGCCGAGAAAGTGGATCAGCTCGGCGACCAGGGCGGACTTGGTTTCCGCATCCTTGCGCGACCATGTACGACTCTTGACTTCCAGGAAAAAGCCAAGGTCCGGAACCATCACCTCGTCGAGATTGATATAAAAGTTGGTTTCTCGGAAGTCCACGCGCCAGCGTTTCCTGTCTTTTTCGATAAAGATTTCACCATCGGGCTTGAAGTACTCTCTATAAAAGCGGAGGCTGTTCGTCGCTGGAGCAAGAAACCGGCTCCGCGATAACAACACATCGCTTGGGTATTCGGCTTCCCGAGCCGGTCCGACAAGGGTGAGCCTGTAACGGACGTTTTCAACTTCGCCATCTTCATTGATAAATTCATCTTCCCTGTAACGGACGTAACCCTGGTCAGGGTCGTGGAATCGGAAGTAGGTATCGTATTCGTGGTAATGCCGGGAGTATTCGATATTGATTTCTGGTTTTTGAAGCGCTTCATAGACCTTCATCGGTTCGTCAATTCTGACTTTCGATTGGACCTCAAAACTTTCCCCTTCGCTCGCCCCGCCGATCGCGATGAGTTTCGCCAGCAAAGACTGTTCGCGCTTGATCAGGAATGAATCTATTTTGGTGGCATAACTGGATGCTTCGGCCATGAGTTCCACTTCATCGAGGGTCAGCAATTGATGATCGCGCATCAGCCACTTTCCATCGACCATGACGTCGGTGACATCGGTGGACTTCGAAGCGAACACAATCTGTGCAAACATCCCTGCAGCATCTCTGCGGAAACGGGGAGCATTGTGCACAGGAGATATGTTGACGATAATCATGTCCGCCCTTTTGCCGGGACTGAGCGATCCGGTGATATCGCCGAGGTGGAGCGCGTGAGCCCCGATGCGCGTGGCCATCGCGAGGGCTTCCATTGCCGGGATAACTGTCGGATCACCGGTCATCCCTTTGGCAAGGAAGCTGGCCAGTCGGATCTCTTCAAACATATCCAGGTCGTTGTTCGACGAGGGGCCGTCCGTGCCGATACCGACGTTCAGACCCAGCGTCCGCATCCTCGCAATCGGCGCAACGCCAGATGCAAGCTTTAAGTTCGAGGATGGATTGTGAGCGACGCCGGCACCTGATCGTTTAAGACTGCGGATCTCGCCTTCGTCCACGTGGACGCAGTGCGCGGCGATCACTTTAGCATCGAAGAGGTTATTTTGTTTGACGTAAGGAATGACAGGAATACCGTGTTCGTTCCGGTTGTTTTCGACCTCTGTTGCTGTCTCGGAGAGATGAATGTGCAGCGGGACGTCGTTTTCGGCTGCCAATGCTGCGCAGGCTTTCAGAATCTCCTCCGTGCAGGTGTAAGGTGCGTGTGGTGCTACGGCGGGAACGATGAGCTGGTGGTCTTTCCAGTCCTGTATAAAAGCCTCGGCTCTGGCCAGTGACTCTTCATATGAGTGTGCATCCGGGGATGGGAATTTCAAAATGGTCTGTCCGCATACGGCTCGAAGCCCGCTGTCCGCAGTTGCCCTGGCAACCTCTTCTTCGAAATAATACATGTCATTGAACGTTGTAACGCCTGAACGAATTAATTCGGCACAGGCCAGTTTCGTTCCAAGACGGACGAATTCCTTGTCAACGAATTCACGTTCAACAGGCATCATAAATCCGAGAAGCCAGACGTCCAGCCGGAGGTCATCTGCCAGGCCGCGCAGCAGCGTCATCGGGACGTGTGTGTGTGCGTTGACCAGTCCAGGCATCAGGACTTTCCCGCCGCAGTCAACCACGTTTTTGCCAGAATAGGCTGCCTCGATTTCGTCCTGCTGGCCTGCAGCGATGATCAGCTGGTCTTCAACTGCAACTGCGCCGGGCTCATAGACCGCCATTTTTTCGTTCATCGTCAGGACAATTGCGTTCGTTAAGAGGGTGTCTACCTGTTTTTTCATTTAGCTGTCCTTAATTCTCAAGTGATAACTTTCGCAAGGCATTCAGCCCCAGGTTCGCCGCACGTTGGGCAGCCAGTTTCGGTGGTCCGCCATAAGGAAGATTTAAGAATTTTTCTTCTTCAGGTGTGGTCAGCGCGATATAGATTACCGACCGCTGGCCCGGATACAGGCTGATTCCAAGCACGGTTTCGACGGAGAAGGCTTCGGAAGCGGATTTAACGCACTTCTTCAAATCCTCCGGATTCTCCGGTCCTACCGGGTAATAATGGCCTCCTGCAAAAAGGCCGTTCTGCTGCGGGAATTGCTGTAGCAATACGCCTCCCAATCCGGCTTCTACGACCGCGATTCGCCAACCGAGCTGTTCGAGGTGGGCGAGAGCCACCGATGCAAGAGTGTCTTCGTCAATGCCGTAGACCCAACGTCGCAGCCTTTCCCGAACGACAGCCTCCACTGGCGCGATCAACTTTTCAGCAGATTCAATGTTTGCGGCTTTTGCGGTGATGCGGACGTCCACTTCTCCGGAATGTGCCGCTAGACCGACCGTGGGGTTCGTAAGTTGTTCAAGATCACCGATCTGCTCATCGATTTGCGATTCCCCTGCGCCTGCGGTATGGATAATGCGAACGAAGATAACCGAGTCCAGTTTGAACCGCCTGGCGATTTCTGGGATGACGGCATTTTCAAGAAGATGTTCCATTTCCCTCGGCACACCCGGGAGTGAAAAAACCAGCCGGCCGCCTTTTTCTATCTGGAAAGCCGGCGCGGTTCCAACCGGGTTTTCGATTGCCTTCGCATTGGCCGGGACGTACGCCTGCCGGCGATTATTGCCGGTCGGGACGCGATTGAAACGTGCGAACCGGTCAATGACCTGCTGCCAGAGTTCTTCGCGAAATTCCGTTTCAACGCCGAAGGCGTGTGCGACAGCCTCACGAGTCGGGTCGTCGATTGTGGGACCGAGCCCACCGGTCGTAATCACAATTTCAGAGTGCTCAAGGGCGTTGCGTATGGCCTCTGCTATCCTGGTGACGTTGTCTCCGATGCTTGTCGTGCGGAAAATATCTATGCCATGCTGGCGCAACACACGGGCAATATATCGGGCGTTCGTATCGACGATTTCGCCCAGCAGGATTTCCGTTCCGATCGTAATGATTTCAGCAGTCGGCATAGTATTCGTCTCAAAAGATTTCAACGATTGTAGCACAGGTGCTATCTGTGAGAAAACAAATTGGACAGGAAGAGCGGCCTCCTTAAAAAGAGTGCCGCCAGGAAGAAATCCTGGCGGCATATAGTGTCGATTAAGTTTCTGTCAGTCTGTTGAAAGTGCATCGGCGGGTGAACGGCCGTCGAACGGATCGTACACCGTCGCCCGTTCTCGCCGGAATTGCTGCGTATAAAGGCGAAAATAGTGGCCGCGCTGCTTGATCAACTCGGCGTGGCTGCCCATTTCAGTGATCCGGCCTGCCTGGAGGACGAGTATCCGGTCGGCGCGCCGGATGGTAGACAGCCTGTGGGCGATGACGAAGCTCGTCCGCTTCGAAAGGATGTGGTCCATTCCTTTCTGGATGCGCGCTTCTGTGATGGTGTCGACCGAACTCGTCGCCTCATCCATGATGAAGATATCCGGGTCTGCTAGAACGGCGCGGGCGAGCGAGATCAACTGTTTCTGACCGACCGAGAGCAAGCCACCGCCCTCCCCAACCTCTTCATCGTAACCCTCATCGAGTTCGATGATGAAATCGTGCGCTCCGGCCAGTTTCGCCGCGGCTTCGACTTCTTCATCCGTCGCTTCGAGCAGGCCGTAGCGGATGTTTTCACGGATCGTCCCGCTGAAGAGATGCGGCGTTTGGAGCACAACTCCCAGCCGGGAATGTATCCCGGCGAGCGTGTAATCCAGGTAATCATTCCCGCCGATCCGGATCGAGCCTTCTTTCGGCTCATAATAGCGTCCGACGAGGTTGACGATCGTAGACTTGCCGGCGCCTGTCGGTCCAACGAGGGCGATCGTCTCGCCTGCCCGGATCGTCAGGTTCAAATCTCGGATGACGGGCTTATCGGCCTCATAATAAAACGTGACATTTTCGAACTCGATGTCAGCGAGGAGCGTGCCCGGATCGACTGCTTGATCTCGGTCGGAGATTTCTGGAACAGAATCGATCAGGGAAAAAACCCGCTCCGCTGACGCGACCGAGCGCTGCAGGTCTGCAAAGACGCGGGCCATTTCCTGCACAGGCCAGAGCATGAAAAGGACATAAGAGATGAACGCCTGGATCCCACCGATCGTTATCCCGCCGACGAACGTCTGGTAGCCGCCGAACCAGGCGATGCTGCCGGTCGCCAGCGCGCTTAATACCTGCACAATGGGTAGAAACAGGGCCGACAACCAGGCTGCGCGATAACCCGAGTGGAACATCGGAATCGTCAAGCCTTTGAACTCTGCGAGGTTTTTTTCCTCCCGTCCCTGAGCCTTCGTCACCCGCACCCCGGTAATGTTTTCATTGTAGGCGCCGGTAATC
>JBFGQG010000354.1:0-4547 GCA_041564295.1 Anaerolineales bacterium
CGCATGATGTCGTTCAGATCATCCGCCGCGGGACCGGCATTCGGCGCGCCGGCCACACCGGGACCCTTGACCCCCGGGCATCTGGTGTGCTCGTTGTACTCTTGGGACCTGCAGTGCGTCTGAGCGAATACGTTTCTGCTTCAGATAAACGCTACCAGGCGACCATACGCCTGGGCCAGTCCACGAGCACATACGACTCTGAAGGGGAAATGTCTGGTGAACCTGTCAACCTTGATAACATTTCAGAAGAAGAATTCGAAGACATTCTGCAGGATTTTGTGGGTGAGATTCAACAAGTTCCACCGGCACACTCCGCGGTAAAAGTCCAGGGCAAAAAAGCGTACGAACGAGCCCGGGCCGGAGAAGAGGTCGAATTACCTGCTCGCACGATCAACGTTTACAGCCTGGAATTGTTGGAATGGGCACCGCCCGAGGTCGTTATCGACGTCTTTTGCTCTTCCGGGACGTATGTTCGTTCGCTCGCGAATGACCTGGGAGAACGGTTGGGCGTCGGTGCGCATCTCGTTGGTCTGCGCCGGACAAAGAGTGGGCGGTTCACTTTGCGAGATGCCGTTTCATTGAGGCGCCTGCGCGAGGCGTTCCAGATCGGTGATTGGGCGCAGTTTTTAATCCCTGCTGCTGAAGCGTTGGGCGACTGGCCTGCAGTCGAAATGACGGCGGACGAAGTTGAACGTATCCGGCATGGACACCGCGTCCAGGCTTCGGAAGAATCGGATGGTTGGGCCAGGGCTATCACCGAACAGGGCGACCTCGTTGCGCTTGTCGAATACCTTGAAGGCGAATGGCAGCCGCGCAAGGTGTTCTTTATTTCATAACTTTGCGCCAAAAAAATTTCGAAGCAATTTGAACTGCCTTTTATATACATACACATGCAGGGGTCAGCAAAGAAAGGACAGCTGGCCCCTCTTTTACGCCCATCGAACCGAACTTCCGGCAATTCGTAAGTAGAACAACATGCATTTTCATCGATCCCTGGAAGCCCTCGCTATCCCTGATGCCTGGTTGACGATTGGCTCGTTTGATGGTGTGCATCTCGGCCATCAGGCAATTATCCGCAGTATGGTTGAAGGTGCACATGCGGCCGGCGTCTTGGCCATCGTACTGACCTTTGATCCGCACCCGGTCCAGGTCCTTCGACCGGAAATCCCACTCGAATTACTTACATCTATTGAAGAACGCGCTGTGATTTTTGAAGGACTCGGCGTGGACCTTGTCATTGCACACCCGTTCAATCACGAAACTGCGAAGCTCTCTGCCGAAGCATTCCTGGAGCAAATCAAGCGTTCGATCGGATTTACAAGGCTCTTCGTCGGATATGATTTTGCGATGGGCCGTAACCGCGAGGGCGACACGGCCAGGCTTGCTCAGTTGGGTGTCAGGCTGGGTTACCAGCTGCAAATTTTCGATCCCGTCAGCGAAGGAGGTGCTGTTTTTTCCTCCAGCCGGATCCGGCGCCTTGTCGCTGAGGGCGACGTGCGGTCAGCGGCGGAGATGCTTGGCAGGCCATTTACGTTAACGGGAACCGTCGTCGCCGGCGCACAGCGCGGACGGTCCATCGGGATTCCGACAGCAAATATCGCTGTCCCGCGCGGGCGGGCTGTTCCCAGGACAGGTGTTTATGCATGCCGGGTAACGGTTCTGGGGCAAACGTACGCTGCGGCAACGAACATTGGGGTTCGCCCGACATTTGAACCGGATACAGTGGATGAAACTGTCGAAGCACACATCCTGGATTTCGAAAAAGACATATATAATGAGATTATCCAGGTTTCGTTTGTGGAAAGATTGCGTGGGGAGCAGAAGTTCTCCGGGGTGGATGCCTTGATTGCGCAAATCCACACAGATATTGGTCGCACCCGGGAGGTGTTGAATGAAACAGTATCTTGACTTGATGCAGAAGATCCTCGATGAGGGGGTTTTCAAAGACGACAGGACCGGAACCGGCACGCTCTCCATTTTCGGCCACCAGATGCGCTTCGACCTCTCTGAAGGTTTTCCCGTAATTACCACGAAAAAACTCCATCTCCGCTCCATCATTCACGAACTCCTCTGGTTCCTGAGAGGGGAGACCAATGTGCGTTACCTGCAGGAAAACGGTGTTCGCATCTGGAACGAGTGGGCGGATGAGAACGGCGAACTGGGACCTGTCTACGGGTCTCAATGGCGGAGTTGGCCGGTCTGCGGAGGCGATTCGGTCGATCAGATCAGCAAAGTAATCGAGCAGATCAAAACCGAACCGCATTCACGCCGGATGATCGTCTCCGCCTGGAATGTATCCGAAATTGAAAAAATGCGGTTGCCCCCGTGCCACCTGCTCTTCCAGTTTTATGTAGCGGAAGGACGTCTTTCCTGCCAGCTCTACCAGCGCTCCGCGGACGTTTTTCTTGGCGTCCCTTTTAATATCGCTTCTTACGCATTACTGACCATGATGATCGCACAGGTTTGCGGCCTGCAGCCGGGCGATTTTGTGCACACATTAGGGGATACCCACCTCTACACCAACCATCTGGACCAGGCCCGGCTCCAACTCGCACGCGACCCGCTTTCACTACCGGTTATGAAACTCAACCCGGATGTGGAATCCATTTTCGAATTTAAATACGAGGATTTCGACCTCGTAGGTTATCAGGCGCACCCTCATATACGGGCAGAGGTTTCTGTCTGAGAAAGTCATTCATGAAGATTGCGCTGATCGTCGCCATGGACCGTGCGCGGGGGATCGGGTTGAACGGCCGGTTGCCCTGGCGTCTTTCCGCTGACCTCAAACATTTTAAAAACCGGACCATGGGACACACCCTGATCCAGGGGCGTAAAACCTGGGAATCGATCGGAAAGCCGCTGCCTGGCCGCAGGATGGTCGTTCTGACCCGCCGCGCAGATTACACCGTGCCGGAAGGCATCATGATTTGCCGCACCCTGGAAGAAGCGCTGGATTTTGCCCGCAGCCGGATGGATGATGAAGCCTTCATCGGTGGGGGAGCGGGAGTTTTTGCGGAAGCACTGCCTATCGCAGATCGGATCTACCTCACGCGAGTGGACGCGCTCGTTGGAGCAGATACTTTCTTCCCGGAATTCGACGAATCAGGCTGGATTTCGCAGACACTTGCTGTCCAACCGGCAGACGAGCGCAATGAATATCCTTTCCGCCTGGAACTCCTCGAACGCCGGGCCGGTGGCATATGATGCCCACGACCGCTTTTCTTCAGCCTTTCACAGACACCCTTACTTTTTTATACACACGAAACCTGGCGTCCACAGCCCGGTTTTATGAAGATGTTCTGGGTCTTCAACTTGCACTGGACCAGGGCTCGTGCCGTATTTACCGGATCGGCGCAAACGGCTTCGTGGGGTTCTGTGAGCGGGCAAGCGCTCAGGATAAACCGGAGGGCGTGATAATTACTTTTGTGACAGATGAGGTCGATGCCTGGGCTGATCGATTGAAAGCAGAGGCCGTGCCGCTTGAAAAACCCCCGACCCTGAACGAAGAGTACGGAATTTACCATATATTCTTCAGGGATCCGAACGGGTATTTACTGGAAATTCAACGTTTCGTCGATCCGGCCTGGCGCGGGTGAGCGCAGGTCTATCACAGAATCTACAGGTTCATTTGTGGTCTAATCAGAGCTTGCGCGCCCCCTCCATCTTTCCATCATCTAGAGCTTAACAAAGGAAGGCGCTGTGTTTGCAAAGCGCCAGGATCCGGACCAGCCTGTCATATCGTTATATAGGGACCGCCCTTTCATTTTAAATCCGTCTAGCAACCCTGAGGGCTCGGGATGACGGGAAGTGGGGAGGGTGGAAGAGATCAGACGAACGATCAGGTGATGGGGCATTCGCCTGATAGCCAGGCATGGCAGCAGCGAGTGGAAAACACCCCCTTTCCCACAATAAAAAAACGCCCGGGTGTCACACTACCCAGGCGTCAGATGATCAAACTGTACATTACTCTTCTTCCGTCTCTTCGTCGAAATACTCCACGAGGCCGGCGTCCACGTTCTCTTCCATCGTGATTTTACCTCGCAGGAATGCGCCTTCCTCTGTAGCAAATGCCGCCGTGACTACATCACCCCAGATCCGCCCGCTGGCCCTGATTTCAACTTTTTGAGCCGTCACGTTGCCTTTGAGCAGACCGGCCACGATCACTGTGTTCGCCCGCACATGGTCACACGTGACGCGGCCCTGCTCGCCGATTACGAGGAGTCCTCGGAGGGCAACATCCCCTTCGAAGGTGCCTTCAATGCGAACGCCGCCGCTGCCGCCCAGCCGACCCTTCCAGGACGTGGTCGGGCCAAGTACAGATGTCACACGTTCGACAGGTGAGGTCCTGGGTTGGGTCGGGGCGGTATCGGGTTCGGTTCGTCTGCGGAACATAGCGGCTTACCTTCACTCATCCATGGATTTGGGCGTACCCATAATATTATAGCCTGCATCGACGTAATGGATTTCGCCTGTTACGCGCGCAGCCATATCGGAGCATAGATATACAGCCGCATTGCCGACGTCGTCAGCAGTTACGTTTTCATGCA
>JBFGQG010000355.1:0-4530 GCA_041564295.1 Anaerolineales bacterium
AACGAAAGTGAACATCGAAGAAGCTGTTCGCGAAATTCTCGGCAATATCGGTGAAGACCCCGAACGAGACGGTCTGCGCCGCACACCCGACCGGGTTGCGCGCATGTTTGATGAATTGACGGCGGGTTATCATGTCGATCCGGAAAAATTAATCAATGACGCCATTTTCGATGTTGAATATGATGAAATGGTTGTCGTCAAAGACATCGATTTTCAGAGCCTTTGTGAGCACCACATGCTGCCGTTCATCGGCAAGGCCCATGTCGCTTATATTCCCAGCAAGAAGGTCGTGGGGTTGAGTAAGATCCCCCGGATTGTCGAAATGTTCGCGAGGCGCCTGCAGGTGCAGGAACGGATGACAGTCCAGATTGCCGATTTCATAGACGAGGTTTTACAGCCGCAGGGCGTGGCAGTGGTCATCGAAGGCTCTCATATGTGCATGGTCATGCGCGGCATCAAGAAAGCCAACGCCACCATGACGACCAGCGCTATGCGTGGGATCTTCAAGTCCAATCCCACCACGCGGTCGGAATTCTTTGATCATGTCAACCATACCAATTAATTCGATCTCGATCGAATTAATTGAGGCCGGTAGGATTACCGGCCTTTTTTATTTCTATAATTGCTCTAATCAAAATAACAGACCTCATTTGTTATAATCTTCACAAAGTATCCAGGGAGCTAGCTATGAAACCATTTCACGCGTCATCTACAATCGAAGAATCTCATGAAGCGCGCCTTATCTCGAAGAAACCGATCGTCCGGTTAGTTGAATTATCGAAGAGCTTTCAAGAGGGCGAAAAAACTCGCCGGGTTCTGGAAGGCGCGTCAGCGAATTTTTTTGAAAGTGAATTTGTCGCTATCCTCGGAAAAAGTGGGACCGGAAAGAGCACGCTGCTCAACGTCATCTCCGGGATCGACGATGCCGATCATGGGGAAATCTGGTTCAAAGACCGCAACCTGACTGCGCTCAACGAGCGCGAGCGCACGCTGTTCAGGCGTGAAAACATCGGTTTTATCTTTCAATTCTTCAATCTGATCCCAACTCTGACCGTCTGGGAAAACATCGTGCTGCCGCTTGAACTGGTCGGCAAAACTGATACGAAAATCGTCGAAACACTGCTGGAAGAAGTCGAGCTGCTGAACCGGCGCAACACGTTCCCGGATAAGCTTTCTGGCGGCGAACAACAGAGAGTGGCGATCGCACGCGCCCTTGTACACGACCCCATCCTGGTCCTCGCCGACGAGCCGACCGGCAACCTGGATGAAGTGACCGGAAAACGCGTCCTCGACCTCCTCGACCGGCTCACGCGCCAGAGCGGCAAGAACCTGATCATGGTTACCCACAATATCGACGCTGCCAATTATGCCGACCGCATTCTCCACCTGCGTGAGGGCAAATTCGTTGAGGACGCATGAACGCTGTACGCGGGACTTTCTTCATGATCGGATGGCGATACCTTATTCGCCGTCCATGGCAAACGCTGCTGATGGTCCTGGGGATCACGCTGGGCGTCGCCGTTGTGATTGCCGTCGATCTTGCGAATGAAAGCGCCAGCCGCGCGTTCGACTTGAGCACCGATGCAGTCGCGGGTCGAGCTACCCACCAGATTACCGGCAGCCCGGAGGGATTGGATGAAGAGTTCTATGCCGACCTTCGTAAATCCGGTCCGGGTGTGCCGCTTGCCCCGGTGGTCGCATCTTACGTGACCTCCCCGCAGTTGGGCGACCTGCCGATGCAGTTGCTCGGGATCGACCCGTTTGTCGATGCGCCTTTCCGCACTTACCTGGGTGACCCGGGGCAGGGTGCCGGGCCTGACCTGAGCGTCTTTTTAACCCAACCGGGGGCGATTTTGATCTCCCAGGAGCTTGCAACCCGTTTCGAGCTGACCGCCTGCAACCCCCTGGAACCCGCTCCCATTACCTCGGACTGCACGATCGAACTTCAGATCAACGGATTCAACCGCCCGGCCACGATCGTAGGTCTGCTAGACCCGCCGGATGCATTGAGCCGGCAGGCGGTTTCCGGATTGGTTCTTGCAGACATCGCCACTGCCCAGGAACTGACCGGGAAAATCGGTGTTTTGAGCTCGATTGACGTCATTCTCCCGGACTCTTCCGGCTGCCCGAATTGCGAGAATGACTTTGAATCCAGTCTCCCGGAAGGTGTATTGCTGCAATCCGTCAGTGCGCGCAACGGCACAATCGAACAAATGACCGCGGCCTTTCGCCTTAATCTGACTGCGCTGAGCCTCCTTGCGCTCGTTGTCGGTCTATTTCTGATTTACAACACCATGACCTTTTCCGTTGTCAAACGCCGCTCGTTATTCGGCACGCTCCGCTGCCTGGGGGTCAGCCGGCGCGAGGTTTTCCTGCTCGTCGTCAGTGAAGCGCTGGTCATCGGAATGATCGGTTCCTTGCTGGGCGCCTTACTCGGTATCCTCCTCGGGCAGGAGGCGGTCAGGATGGTCACGCAGACGGTAAACGACCTCTATTTTGTCGTGACTGTACGCGGCGTCCGGCTTCCTGTAGAAAGCCTGGTAAAGGGATTCTTGCTTGGGATCTTCGCCACGACGTTCGCGGCAGCATTTCCGGCCAGGGAGGCGGCGACTGTGCCACCGAGAGCAGCATTATCGCGATCGGGCCTGGAAGCCAAGGCAGGCTCGGCGGTGCGGCTGGCGGCGATTGCCGGATTGGTTGCGATTCTGTCAGGCGGTGTCCTCCTTTTCGTGTTTTCATCGCTTGGTGCGAGTTTTACAGGGACCTTCACAATCGTGATCGGCTTCGCTGCGCTTACTCCGGCAACTACCAGGGTATTGATGCGTTTTGTGATTTTAGCGGCGCGAAAATCGGGCTTACTGGTCCGCATGGCGCCGCGTAATGTAGTCAATGCACTGAGCCGGACGTCGATTGCGGTAGCAGCGTTAATGGTGGCCGTATCCGTAACGATCGGCATCAGCCTGATGGTGAGCAGTTTCCGGGAAACAGTTGTCACCTGGCTGGGTGACACACTACAGGGCGACGTGTATATTTCGACTCCCGGCGTTTCCGGTGCACAGGCTGGCGGAGTGGTCGTTCAGCCTGTGCTGGATCGAATTGAAGAGCGGGACGATATCGAACGAATCGACACCATCCGCGTCGTCCAGGTTGATTCGACGGCTGGATTGATCGGGCTTGGTGCGACCAACAACCCCATTGCAGATGGAAACCGACCATTTGCCGCATCAGATGGCAGTCCAAATGAAGTGCGGGAAGCCATGAAGAACGGAGCGCTGATCATTTCAGAGCCGCTCGCCCGCCGGTTAGGCATCCCGTTCGAAGGCGGAGCGCTTGAACTGCAGACACCTGGAGGTTTGAAGACATTTCCAGTCGCGGCCGTTTACTATGATTACGGTAACACGCAGGGATTGGCATTGATGGATCTCGACCTCTACCAAAGGATTTGGGGCGATATGGGCATTACAGCCGTTTCCCTCAACCTCATCGAAAGCGCCGACCCCGAAGCGGTCACGATCGAACTGCAAGACGAATTGGTCCCACTACAGCAGTTGTTGATCCAACCGAACAGATCCCTGCGAGACAGCGCTCTGGTCGTCTTCGACCGCACATTTGCAATCACCTCAGCACTGCAGGGTCTGGCGACGATCGTGGCCTTCATCGGCGTTCTCAGTGCACTGCTATCACTGCAGTTGGAGAAAGCGCGGGAATTCGGTATTCTGCGTGCGATTGGGCTGACAGCCCGCCAGCTTCGCCGCCTGGTTCTGATAGAAACGGGGTTGATGGGGTCAGTTGCCGGTCTGTTGTCGATGCCAACAGGATTCGTGCTGTCGTTGATACTGATTTATATAATCAACCGGCGCGCATTCGGCTGGACGCTGCAGCTGGAGATTTCCGCACTGCCGTTTTTCGAAGCACTCGGCGTTGCCGTGGTCGCAGCACTCCTGGCGGGGTTGTACCCGGCTATCCGCCTGAGCAAAATGGCTCCTGCAGATGCACTGAGGGAGGAATGACCATGCTGGCTAAAGGATCAAGAATAATACTTTTCTTTGCAGTTGTGGTTGCAACTGCCATCGGGTTGTGGTCAATCCGGTCCAATGGTACGGAGGAAGCCCGTCCGCAAGCCCGGCTTCAGTCGCCCGCTTTTGAATTAACTGATTTTGCACGTGCGGATGGACCGATCGAGATCCTGTTTCCCGAAGATAACGGACCTCATCCTGAATTCCTGACCGAGTGGTGGTATTACACGGGAAATTTGGATACTGCAAACGGCCGCCAGTTTGGTTTTGAATTGACATTTTTTCGGCGGGCAATTGCGCCTCCAGACGTGATCTCTGAGGACCGCGAGTCGGATTGGGCGGCTGACCAGGTGTACCTGGCCCATTTCTCGTGTGCAGACATCCAATCCGACCGATTCTATTTTTACGAGCGATTCAGCAGGGGTGCAGCCGGGCTTGCAGGCGCCCGGGCTGAACCGTATGAAGTCTGGATCGATGATTGGCGAGTGGCCCAGCAAGCGGATGGGACGTATCA
>JBFGQG010000356.1:0-4510 GCA_041564295.1 Anaerolineales bacterium
ACTCCGGCACGATGGAAGCCGTCTCGCAAGGCGCCAACGAAAGCGGCGGGCATGTGATTGGAGTGACCTGTTACGACCTGGAAGATTGGCGGCCACTGCCGCCCAACAGGTGGATACACCAGGAGATGCGTTACAAGACCCTTCGTGAGCGCATGTACGCCCTGATGGACCACAGCGACCTGGCGATGGCGCTGCCAGGGGGCATCGGCACGCTGGCCGAGATCGCTGCGATGTGGAGCGGCATGCAGACGGGAGACCTGAAACATCCGCCGATCATCCTGATAGGCGCCGGTTGGGAAAACGTTTTCAACGTAATGCGGTCGGACCTGGGAGCTTACGTCCACGAAGACTATTGGAACCTGATTCGCTTTGTTCCGGACGTCCGTACAGCCATTTCCATTGCAAACGAATTCCTCAACGGAGTATAAACATGCCGGCGATTTCTCCGGCCCGCCTTAAGAAAGACGTCGCCCAACTGTTCGAACGGCTGGATGATCTCGAATCCTTTGAACAGGAGCTCGAGCGCTTGATGGCTTTTTATGCAGATCGAACCATCCGGCCCTCGCAAGCCGGGATGCCTGCCTCTTTGCTGCCGGCATACCACGTTCCCAAGCCTGTGCTGCGTGAAATGCAGATTGGATTGTCACGATTTGCGGATAAAAACCCGGACAGAGCGCTCAAGTTAGCCCACAAGTTATGGATCCAGGGATATTACGAGACGATGATTCTGGGCGTACGTCTGCTGGATGAACTGCCGGAACAATTTTCTCAGGTGGCATTACGAAATCTCAAGAGTTGGGCGCAGTCTGTCGCAGATGACGATCTGCTCAATGAAATCTTCCGATCCGCCGCGCGAAGAGACATCGGTGAAACGCTGGGATTTATTGAAACGCTTCTGGAAGCGAATATCCCGGAATTAAACCGAAGAGCACTGGTTGGCCTTACAGAAATGACTCGCTCTGCGCCAGGCGCCGCGATGCCTGGCATTTACAAGCTGACAGGGCTCGCGCTGCAGAAACAGCCCTCTGGCAGCCGAGCAGCCACACTTGTCCTGGTGCAATCGCAGGCGAAACGTGCTCCGGCGGAAACAGCCTTTTTTATGCGGCAACAGTACCTGGTTTCCATGCGGCCTGAAATCGGCCGACTGTTGAGACAATGCCTGTCGTATTTCCCTGACGAAATTCGCTCTGACCTGCGCCGGATGCTGCGGGAAAACAAAGTCTAGGAGGTGATGCGTGCGCAAGGATGATGTGCGGCAGGAATTCGGAAAACATGCCGAGTCATATCGTAGAAGCGTTGTGCATGCTGAAGGTGCCAGCTTAAAACGATTGGTTGAGCTCGTCCAGCCTGAAGCGGACTGGTCCGTGTTGGATATCGCTACCGGTGCCGGGCACACGGCATTTGCATTTGCGCCGCATGTCCGTGAAGTTCTGGCGACGGATATCACGCCGGAAATGCTGGCACAAACTGTTAAAGGTGCAGCGGAACGTGCGCTGGAGAACGTGACTGTTGCCCACGCCGAAGCGGAAGATCTCCCTTATCCGGCGGACCATTTCGATCTTGTCACATGCCGCATCGCTCCACATCATTTTGCGGACCTGGCTGCTTTCGTGCGAGAATCGGCCCGGGTACTGCGAAGCGGCGGTATCCTTGCCGTCGTCGATAACATCGTGCCGGAAGGCGCTGCCGGGGCGTACGTCAACGCGTTTGAAAAGTTGCGCGATCTCAGTCACGGCCGCTGCCTGAGTGCTCGTGAGTGGGTGACCTTGATCGAGGGACAGGGCCTTGATCTGAAGCGATTGGAAAAACTGCGAAAACAAATGTCTTTTTCATTTTGGGCCCAGCGCCATGGTACTGAAATGCAGTCTTATTTGCGAGCCATGCTGGATCTGGCAACCGGAGAAGCGTTCGATTTCCTCGGACCGGCCATTGATAACGGCGACCTGGTCTTTCACCTGGAAGAAGGATTGTTCATTGCGAAGAAAAACGGCTGATTTACAGGGAAGGAAGGATCTGTACACGCGGCTCTTATATGCTCGCCACAGTCCGGTCATCGGCAAGGCGGCTTATTATCTGCTCAAGCTTCTTGGCGCAGAAGTGCCGCTGCCGGTTAAGTTCGGAGAGGGCTGCCTGCTGGTGCATGGCGGGTACGGAGTCGTGATCCATCCGCAGACCGTATTTGGGAACCGTGTAAAAATCTATCCAGGTGTGACTCTAGGCAGGGCAGACATTTACCGACCCGCCCATGAATCGAAATTTAACGGACTGGAAATCGGAGATGATGTCATCCTGGCACCGGGCGCGAAAATTTTATGCAGTGAAGGTGTACTCAGGATCGGAAAAGGGACAGTTATCGGGGCAAATGCTGTGGTGCTGAAAAGTGTGGGGGATTGCGAGATCTGGGCAGGGGTGCCGGCAAAGAAAGTGGGCGATCTGGATCATGTCGGGTAAGGGCATGGGATATCTGCCCTGGTGAATTTTTTCGCAAATCCTTCCTTTGCTTGACAACGCCACACCATACGGTTAAAATTCCGGGGCAATTGGGAAATGCGATATGGTCGATTGCCTTGATGAATAGGCCGAGATAGCTCAGTTGGTAGAGCAGCGGACTGAAAATCCGCGTGTCGCCAGTTCGATTCTGGCTCTCGGCACTCCTCGGCCTGCTCAAGGCCGTGCTTGCGGGTGTAGTTCAGTTGGTAGAACACCTCCTTGCCAAGGAGAAGGTCACGGGTTCGAGTCCCGTCACCCGCTCTGAACAGGCTGACGGCAACCGCTGTCAGCCTTAATTTTTACGGCGACGTGGCCAAGTGGTAAGGCAAGGGTCTGCAAAACCCTCATTCACGGGTTCGAATCCCGTCGTCGCCTCAGGCGAACCAAACAGAAACGGGCGAGCTAATGCTCGCCCGTTTTTATTTAAACTTTAGCTGCGGCGCAGCTCGAGTACCGTTTATTGGGACTCGGCCAGCAGTTCGGCTGCGGTTGCGTCGAGGTCAGCGAGGATCTCTTCGATTTCTGATACATCCGCTGCATCAAAAATGGCGAAGAAAGCATCGGAGATTGCGCCGCGTACAGCACCCCAGGAAGCGAAGTTAGGTTCCGATTTGCCGAATTGACCGAGTTCAAGCCCGGTTGAATAAATCGGATTATCAGCAACGTAGCTACCAAGGAATTCATTAGTGGTCGTTTGGGAGGGGAAGTAGGCGCTGAAAGTAATCCACTCTGCCTGAATCTCAGGGGAAGTGAAATGTTTGAGCCAGAGCCAGGATGCCAGGTTTGCCTCGGGCGATATGTCCATGATACCAATCAACTGACCGTAGGCATTGATCGCATAATTGCCGTCAGGTCCGGGGTAAGCAATCATGCCCCATTCGTCAGGATTGCCAGCATCAGAGAATGCGGAAGCCTGGAAAGGAAGGCCGGCCGTGGAACTCATCGCAAAAAGTGCCTGGCGGGTCGCGAACTCTGGGTTCGGGAAACCGTCAATCCGGAACCAGCAGCCGCTATCCTGCAGATCACGCATGAATGTTGCCACGGCTTTCATTTCGTCTGTGTTCATGTCATAGCCGTCACCAGCCTCGTTCAGGAAATCACCGCCGAATGCAAACAGCCAGACAGCAACATCCGACGCCCCAAAGCCGCGAGTAACCAGACCTCCCGTACCATCATTATCCGGGTTCTCGTCGCTGTTGTTGGCAGCAGCAGCGGCACAGGCCTGTTCCTTGAACTCTTCAGAAGTCGTGGGCGGGCCATCGAAACCAAGTTCCTGAGCCCAGGTATGGTTGTAAAACACGACGTTTGCGGATTGATGGATCGGTAGTCCAAACTGAACACCGTCGGAGCGACTTCCGGATGCCAGGTTCGCATCGTGGATAGCATCAAGAGCGTCTGGGGATAAACCGTAAACGGGATCGCTTATGAACTGGTTCAGGTCGACAACAACACCGGCGTTATACCAGGTCGCGATCGCGTTTGGGAATCCAGGCGTTACGTTCGGAAGATCTCCAGTGGTTATCGCTGTGTTCACTGCGGTCTGGAGATCGGATTGTCCACCCTGGTCAACCGCTTCTACGGTAATGCCCCATTCATTTGAAGCATTAAAATCATCGATGATCTTGAGTAGGCCTTCGCTTGCTGAGCCAGAACCCCAGACATGCCAGAAGGTGACGGTCTGCCCGCTCAGGTCGATCATTTCTTCCGTCGGTTCTTCAGTAACCTCTTCGGTCGGTTCCACGGGCTCTTCTGTGGGCTCTATCGGCTCTCCGGTAGGCTCAACAGGTTCTTGGGTATCTTCCACGACCGGTTCATCCGTTGCGGCCGGCGCAGTCTGGCAGGCTCCGAGTATAAGGGCGAGGAGCAGGAAGATGCTGATTATCAGTACGATTGGTTTTTTAAACATTGTTTCTCCTTAGAATAGTTTAGTGGATCAATAGTAATGACAAGTATTCAAGAAAATTTAGTGGATTTGCAGCCTCCTTATGTCGTGTAATCGTGGAATTTATCCTTTTAAACC
>JBFGQG010000357.1:0-4480 GCA_041564295.1 Anaerolineales bacterium
AGGATCAGGATCGATCACTTCACCACCGCCGATCGTCTCTCCCGGCGATGGACGCCGGATAATGTACCGATCGCTGCGGCGGGCAATGACCGGTTCCACCAGTTCAACCTGCACCCAGCCTGCCGTTCCAGGCTGGATCGTGTCAACGCCGAGTACACGCGCCCTCCCCATCACCTCGGCCGACCCGATAAAAAACTTGACTTCACTATTGTGTTTCAGCGGAGCGGAGGCATCCGGCAGCATATTGAATCTCAGGTCCACGCGTCGCGTCGGCTGGTAGGTTCCTGGCGCAACCAGCCAGCTGCCGCGCGTCACCTCGTCGACACTGACGCCGGAGATATTGACGGCCGTCCGGCTGCCGGGCCCGGCGACGTTTTCTTTCCGGTTGTGTGACTGAAGTCCTCGCACTCTGCCCTTGATCCCTGACGGCATAATTTCAACTTCGTTTCCGACTGAAAGGGTCCCGTCCAGCAGGGTACCGGTGACTACCGTCCCAAATCCTGAAATGGTAAATACTCGATCGATTGGCAAACGCGGATTCCCGAAATCGGGACGATCAGGTCGATCCTGGAACAGCCTTTCCAGGGCCTCCGGAATCGCCTGCACACCTTCTCCTGTCCTTGCAGCGACTCTAAGGATGGGTGCAGCTGACAGCACCGTACCAACAAGGGTCGATCGCAATTCTTCTTCGACGAGATCAAGCCAATCAGGATCGTCCACCAGATCGATTTTGGTCAGCGCGACGATTCCCCCATTGATTTGCAGCAGGTCCAAAATGGCGAGATGTTCACGGGTTTGCGGCATCACCCCTTCGTCGGCAGCAACCACGAATAGCGCGGCGTCAATTCCCCCAACACCAGAAAGCATATTCTCGATGAAATCGCGATGCCCGGGTACATCGACGATACCGATTTCCTCTCCGCTTGCTAACGTTAAAAACGCAAACCCGAGATCAATGGTCATCTCGCGTTCGCGTTCTTCTTTTAATCGGTCAGGGTGCGTGCCGGTTAGTGCTTTGACCAGGGTTGATTTTCCATGGTCAACATGGCCTGCAGTGCCGATCACACGCATAATAATTATCGTCCAGAGGAACCGAAGACCTGCTCGTGATCCGCCGCCCAGTCGCGCATTAATGCCAGGAGTTTTTGAAGATGGTGCTCGGTTTGCTCATTCATTTGAGCGACCTTATCGTCAATATTCTGCACCTCTTCCTCGAGTGTCGTCATGCGTTCGATCTGTCTATTCTGGGTCCGGCTTGAATCCCTTAACTGCTCTTCCTGAGTCAGCGTGTAATTGGTCCAACGCTTCTGGTCGTCAGCCTTAAAGGTCGTCCATTCCTGGCGAAAGCGGTCTTCTGCAAGACGCTGCATTTCTGTAATTTCATTAATCCTGCGGTCTACCCGTTCGGCGAGGTCTTCAACGAGCTCCTGGGCTCGACGGATGTCGCGCTGTGTTGTATGGAGTTCCTGGACGCGCTCCTCGAATTCCATGGCCTGTTTTTCGATTGTCTCAAAACGGGTCTGCCATTCTGCCCATTTGCGGTCGCGTTCTACCTGGGCGAGAGTCTGCTTTTCGATAAATTGATTGTAGGCTTCGCGACGCTCAACTTCAACCGTCGAGATTTCAGCCACGCGGTTCTCAACTTTGCGTAGATTATCAGCAGTTACATCGATCTTGCCGCGTTGTTCATCAGCTCGTTTACGCAGTGCCAGGGTTTCACCCTGCAGATCGGTGAGCCGTTTTTCATCACGTCTGCGCCCCTCCTCGATCAAGCGAATCGACCGGGTGACATCTTCATCCTCTCGCTTGATTTCCAAAAGCGACCCTTTTAGATCATCGAGCTTTCGGTTCAAGCGTGCCTCTTCATCGATACGAAGATCAATTTGATTATTGATCACAGACAATTGCTCGAGATGGCTCTTAACATCGTTCAACTGTTTGTGGAAATTCTCGAACTGGGTTTGCCGGTACTCGATTAGCTCATGCTCCCGGTCTTTGCGAACCTTTTCAGATTCTTCGAAGGACCGCGTCATCTCTACACGGACCTGTGAGACATCCCCTTCGACTTTTTCAATTTTTCCAAGCAGCGCGCGGGCGTGAGCCAATTCACCAGAAAGCTCCTGGACCTGTTTATTGGCACTGACAAGACTGTTTTCCAGTGCAGTGATCCGGTCTTCCAATGAAGCAATCGCCGATTTGTCTTTGCGTCGCTCTTCATCAAGCCAGTCGACGCGCTTTTGAAGTTGTTCGTTTTCCATAATGTGCTTCCATTTTTTGGAATTATCTGTAAGCCTGACGATTAGATTAACGGCGCAATTATAGCATGCATGAGGCTGCGTTGGCTGATAGGAGGCTGGCCTATGCTAAGGCCTGAGATGGTCAAAAGCAAGCGGCAACAAGTTAATCATCGGTTTGATCCAGTTTGGGATTATTCCGGCCAGCAGCAACAGTAAAATCGAGCTGCCGAGGAGGATCGATCGGAACCTCAACGAAAATTCCGAGAGAACCGGGCTGGAAACGGCGTCCTCCCCTTCCGGGAGCATGGAGAAAACAGCGATAGTGCGTAAGCCAGCGACCAGGAGGCCCAAAGAGCCAAACCACAATGCGACAGCCTCTGTAGGGGCAATAGGTGCCAGGGCTGCATACAACCGGATGCGTGGGATGTATCCTGCCAGCAACGGCAATCCTGCGCTTGAAAGGGAGCCTACAAGTACAGCTACGGCAGCGAAGTGGTGCCTGCGTGCTGCACCCTGTATTACTCGAAAATCCAGATTCTTGTATGACTTACGAATTTCCGCAAGGCCCGTAGACCAGGTCAAAAATGCCAGGCTTCTCGCCAATAATAGCGGAAAAAAGAGACCGGCTGCTTCCCGTGGACCCACTCCAAAAGCTAACAAGAAAGTTCCTGTTTCAACGAGCGCCGAAAACCCCAGGATTCGACCAAGATTTTGTTGTGACGCAGCAAATAAACCACCGGCAATGACAGTTACGAGGCCGATTGCACGCAGCATCGCGAAAACCTCTTCGGAATTTCGAAGCCAGACATTGCGATCGATAACCTGCAGCAACAATATCGAAACAAATCCCGGCAAGAAAACGAGAACAAATGCTGCCGAAAATGGATTCGTTTCTTCAACAAGGCGTGGCATCCACGCATGAAAAGGGAATAAAGCCAGCAAAAGCACGAATCCGACACCGAGGAAAATTGCAGGGCGCGCAACAATCGGGAGCCCCGGCGGCGTACTGGCTAAACCACTGATCAAACCACCTGCAATCAATAAAAATGGCACACCTAAGACATTGAAAGATAGAAAATTAAGCACTCCCTGTGTCGGCGGATGGTCGGAGGGAGACAGGATCATTACGAGCAGGTACACAGCAATCAAAACGAAGATCCCAACGAATTCCCATGGCCGAAATGACGTGGAGGCGATGAATACAGCAATTGTGATAAGACCCAGGGGAACAAAGTAACGGCCCGGCTTTACAACTGCTGCCATCGCGAACCATAAGAATGCAGCCCCATAAACCGCCAGGATAAGGCTGGTCATTTCTTCCCGGATGAGAAATTGTCTCCCGAGAACTGTAAAAGAGGGCGAGATGCGGATGATAAATCCTCGAACAGTGATCGAAGCGCCGACCGGCACAAGGACGGCTGCGAGTGCCAGAGAAAACGCTACCAGCGAACCCCAAAACTCAACCCTGTTAATTCGACGATAAAACAGTACGAAGCCGATGCCGATTATCGCCGGCAGGAAAATCCAGATGACTGGTGCGCTCATCAGTCAGCCTCCAGGATTGTATCGGATTTTGCTGCCAGGTCTGCGCCGATGAGCGCGAGGCCAAGACTAACCACTGCAAGAAGCGCAGTCATTAATGAGGACGTATTGACGAATGAAAAGATCGCTTCGAACCCGGCCAATGCCAGCATAATACTCAAAACGAGCTGCAGCGGATTTTTCACGATACCCGATCGTACCATCCCTGCTGACGATAATAGCAAACCTGTAAACGCACTTTCAAATGTGATGTCCGGGAAAAACACGCCAGCTCGCTGCGCGACCGACCATGAAACGAGCGCAAGCAATGTATAGACCAGCATGCGGAATATCGTCCCGGCATCTTGCAGGACCCGCTCTTCCGTACTCTTATTGACCGTGGTACCCAGAACTGCAACAGCCATCCAGCCGCCAACGAGCTTGATAGCCGCCTGCTCTA
Source organism: Anaerolineales bacterium (assembly GCA_041564295.1). Classification (GTDB taxonomy): domain Bacteria; phylum Chloroflexota; class Anaerolineae; order Anaerolineales; family JABWBV01; genus DATDOR01. The sequence continues at coordinate 4,219 of JBFGQG010000357.1, forward strand.
AAGGCCAGCGATCAAACAGCAATAGAAAAATGCCCGCATAAACCAGGGCGAGGGCAGCGAGGTTCCAACGCCAATTTCGGCTGGTAAACATCCAAAAACTCATCAACAGACAAATGACCATCCCATATGAATGCAGCGACATGTTAACTACCAATTCCCAATTGCGTAAATACAGCGACCAAGAATGCAAGCAACAACAGCGCCCACAATACTGCGCTTTGCCCTTCAAGGACCCTCGATATAAGCGCCACCCCTCGACCCG
>JBFGQG010000358.1:0-4476 GCA_041564295.1 Anaerolineales bacterium
CAGCGTCCCCTGGCGAAGATCGCGGAAATACTCGTCCATCGGAACGATTTTCCCGGCCAGGACGGGGTCATCGATAAAACGGTCGAAGCTCAACAGCGGCACCCACTGGACCTGCGGATCCAGGAAGCTGGATTCGCCGAAAGTGCGGTAGGTCAGGAACGGATCATATCGGTTGACGTAGAACTTCCACGAAACCCCTGCCTCCTGGAGTCTGTCAAATATGGTAGGAATATCTCCGTAACCCCGTGCGGGAATGCGGTTTGCATCGCTCCCCGCAACACCGGAGACCCAGAACATGCGGTTCCAGATGCTGCCGCTGTGCGCGGAACTGAAGAAACGATCAAACAGGACGTATTCGTCCGCCAGGTTCCAGTAATAGGGGATGTCTCTGTCGTCGTAATATCCCAGTGACAGCCTGCCGTCCTGGTTGAGGGCATTCAATGCGCTGACGAAACCGTCCATTTTCCCTTCATTGTACTGGGCGAAAAACGTCGTGATCGAATGGTCGAGATCGTCTACCGGACCGTCGCCAATGTGGAATGGGCGAACACAATCGCCTGCCGGGTCATCAGCAGGATTAACGGGAATGCACAGACCCGCAGGGAAACCGTCAGCTCCCGGATATGTCCCGAAATAATTGTCGAAGGTATGGTTCTGCTGCATCAGGATGACGACATGCCGGATAGGCGTGACTGGTACATGGTTGATTACCTGGGCAGAAGCGCTCGATTCTCGAAGCAGCCCGAGAAGGGCAAAACCGAAGCCTGCGAAGAGGAAAAATAAGTTTCTCCGCAGGTTCATGGATATACCCGGTAAATGATGATGATCGGTTCTTCCACGGTCTCACCTCCGGCCGTTTCCAGCGGGATCGATTCAATGCGGATAACGCGCCCATTGTATTTCTGTACGTATCCGAGCAATTTCTCAGAGAAGAAACTCGACCTGCGCGCAGAGAAGGCGTCCCAGATAAGATACTGGATTTCACCACGTAGAATCTGGAGGTCTGGATTGTCGATCGGTGTGTACGATGGGTTTCGATAAAGCGGGTTGGCACTGACGGAAAGCCCATAAGCCCGCTGGTGTCCGTAAAACTGCAGGATATTCGCCATTGAAGGTCCGATCGTCATCAGGGATGAGCCCTCCGGAAGGTTTTCCGCAATCCACTCTCCCGTTTCCCTGCCGCCCGGAATCCCGCCGGAACCGGCGAGCACAGCAGAAGACGAATTGCCCGTAATGGTCAGCACAGTCGGGATCAATAAAGAAAAGGCCACGACGATTACTGCGAGAGCGGTTTGATTGATCTTAACCTGGCCTTGTTTTCGAAGCGAGCCCCCGGACCTTGGAAAGAACCAGCGCCCAAGCGTACGCCCGGCGAGCACGGACAACATCGGCGCGATGGGCAGCAGGTATTGAAACCCTTTCGTCGGCCAGAGTTGGAAAAAGACAACCGGGACGACGATCCAGCAGACCAGCAGGGTCTCGCGCCAGCTGCGTTCATTCCAGAGCAAAAGAAGTCCAAGGAAAGCGAGCAGAATCACAAGCGGACCGATTTCAAACGGAAGGGCTCTCAAGTAGAAATCCCATGTGTGGTTCGGAAAACGGAAAAACTGCCAGACGAAGTATTGTTGTGCCGTCGAAGTCGTTCCCGCTCCTGCAAGTGTTACGGTCAGTGGGTAAACGAGCAAAAGGGCAGCCGCGGTGGCAGCTGCAGGGATCATTTGCTGAATGCGGATGCGCACAGCAGGAGCCAGGGCGAAAAATGCATAAGCAGACCCAAAAAATAGCAGGCCTGTTTCTTTTGACAGAAACGCCAACCCGAGCGCTGCGCCCATTGCAAACAGATCGAGCCTGTGTTCAGTCCGGGCAAAACGAGCAATCATAAAGGCCGCTAGCGTAGTGAAGAAGGTCAGCGGACCGTCCAGCAGCACCTGGCGGGTAACGATGACGTGATATGGCATCAGGGCCAGCAAAATTGCGGCGACTATGCCGGTTGCATCCCCGTACAATTCCTTTCCCAAGCGGTAGGTTATGTAGACAGTTCCGATTCCAAAGGCGGCGGATAGTATCCTGGCGCTTACGTCGCTAACCCCAAATAAGTACACGAAAGACAGCAGGACGTGAAAAAGTAAGGGATGCGCCCGGAAGACCGGGAACAATTCCGTATAGACCGGTTCTCGGATGATTGCTGCGGCCTGTCCGGAGTAAACGGCTTCATCGCTGTTGTAGCCGACCGCGTTGATCGCGATCAACCGCACCGCAGCTGAAATGACCATCACACAGCCGACCAGGATGGCCTGCATCCTGGCAGGGTTATTAACCTGGCGTGCCAGCAATTCAAGCGCAATATCAGGTTTAGGAAAACCGGGGGTCACGGGCGATTCAGGCTGAGCTTTCATTAAAAATTGGGTTTTGCAGCCTGCCCGCGCGGGATCGTCGGATACTGTGTGCTGAACGGATTTTTGACACCGAAGAGATCACCATAGTACACTGCCGGGAGCCGCTGCCACCACTGAAAGTCAGAACGGCGCAGGTAAACCGCCGGAAGTTGTTCAATCACGTGGTTGATGATCCCGGATTCTATTGCTTTAAGGTCTTTACCGTTAAAGCGGCTCAACCGGCCGGCGATCAACGGGTAGGGCGGAAACCCATAAGCATCTTCAATATTCCTGCTGACGATGCTTGAAATTTCTTCCGCAGGCAAGATTTCTTCCTTAATTTCTCCGCGTTCGATCACCACGACAAAATTCAACCATGTACGCTTTTCCAGCCTGACTGAAGGCACCAGCCGGTCGATCATGAATTTAGGCGGCGGGATTAACATCTGTACGTAGGCGTTCAAAGTTGCTACCGGTAAACGAATGTTTCCGAAAAACATCCCGATCCGGCGACCCATCCGTGAATGGAGGCGACTCTGAAACTGAAGTTTGAGCCGCTCCCACACCGTCAGGTTTGCCTGGCTGATTGCACGCAGGGTATGCAGACTGATTGTTAATGGTTTCGGGTAGGTCCTTAAACTGCCGTCTCGTCCCAGGATGACCATATCATCTGAGACAAAATCGAAGGGATAGTTGTCCAGGCTTTGCAGGATGGTCGTCGTCTTACCTGTATCGGTCCCAGCAGTGACCATTAAGCCCTGTTGTTTATAGGAAACACAGGCGCCGTGTACGAGAGCAAACCCCTTTCGAACGAACAACCAGCGCATCAGTGGCTCGATTACATTGGTGTAAAGGACGTGCGGGGAACGCGCCAGCATCGGAGACGCATACACTTGGGTCTCCAGGCCAGGATGAATTTCCAACCAGAAGCCCAGGTTACCGAACCCCTCGTCGTACCGGATCGGCGCTGGATGCTCCGGAATTTTGGCCTTATCCCGCAGGTCTATGGTCAAATCGGGTTCACCAATGAGTTTCTGTACTTGAAAATATACAAGTTCGGGTAGCGCGGTTGAGGAGGATATCCAGATGATATCATGCACGTTGTAATGGTATTTAACCAGCATGTCTGAGGCCTCTCTTTCTTTCCGCCAGATCCATTTGTCTGAAAGGATGAAGCGGCCTAGCGCCAAAACGATTATTGAAATCAGGTTCGCAAGCAGATAATTCAATCTAACACCGTCAGTTAGAGCTGCGATCAGGGGCGCCCGAAATAACAGGAATATGTTGTTCATTAGAAAAAAACTGCCCAATCGCTGCCATGCGGGACGCACGTTCGGGCCTTCCGGGAAGACCCATCGCTCAGTCCAGAGAAAATTCCATATTGTTGAACCCTGCGTGGCCAGTGCAGCACCGCCAAGGTAATGGAAACCGAAAAACTCTACAGCGATCGCAAGAATTGCCGAATTTACGAAGATCCCCGAAGCACCAACCGTTAAAAAACGAAACAATCGGGCCAGGGCGTGCAGTTGAATCCATCTGGAAGAAACACTCATCATTTATTTTTCGAATCTAAAACTGCAGTTCTGCAACCAAACGGGGGATTGATCAGGGGCCGGCTATGGCTGGATCATCCTTATTATAGAAATTTGCCGTCATTGTGTGAATAGTACAATCCGGTATGCACAATGTATTTTTCCGGTATCCCCCGAAAATAAAAGCAGGCGGGAATATCCCACCTGCTTTTAATGCTTTCAACTTAAACACTTTCTAACTGGTAGTAGAAGCTCGCGGCGATCTCGGCTTCCTCAGGCATAGCCTCGCCTTCGAGGAAGAACACATCCCCTCCATTAATGTACGTGTGAACGCAGGCGAAGTCGATTAGATCTTCACTTTCCTCCTGCTGCCCGTCGTGCAAGCTGATTTCAAGGTTTTCCTCATCAAAGGACCCGAAACAGACTGCATCCTCACGAACAAACAACGTCTCAACCTGGCCATGAAGGGCCGCAGGCAAAATAGTTTCTAAGACGTTTGAAGTCCGGGTGTTCATCCGGTTATGGTTGTATTGCTCCAGGGCTTTCTCTTCCTTCAAGTTGAAATGCGG
>JBFGQG010000359.1:0-4467 GCA_041564295.1 Anaerolineales bacterium
CGCCCGCCCGACGGCGATGTCCCGTGCATGGATAGACGAGAGGAAATCCAGCGAGATAAATCCATTTTGTATCTGCCAGAGAAGGTTCGGTGAATAAAGGATGAGAGATAAAACAGCCCCGCCCCACAGCCAGGGATTCCTCAGGTCAGCCCGGAGGTGTGTCAGCAGTACGCCTGCAGCAATGCCCACCACGAGAAAAGCGATCGTGTATTTCGTCAGCATACCGAAGCCGATCGCCGCACCAACAGCAAGCCACCAGCGTGGGTTTTCCGATTTGACCAGCCGCATTACCGCATAGGCCGCCAGCACCCACCATAAATAGTCCAACCCGATATATTGAAACATGGCCCCCATGATAAGTGCCATCAAGGCAATCGAAGCCGAAACAGCTGCAAGGACCTGTGCCAAACGCCCCCCACCAAGCTCTTTCGCCATCAGGCCGGTCAGCACGGTCGCAACAGCCTGTGCGAGCGCAGTCCAGAACCTTATCCCAACCAGAGATAATCCGAACACTTCCAATGAAAGTCGAGCGAAAAACGCCGAAAGCGGCGGATATTCCACATATCCCCAGGCCAGCCGGCGTGCATTGTCGATCAGGGCCAATTCGTCCCTGTGAAAACCGTACTGGCCGTTCGTCACCATGTGGACGATGAAGCGTATCACACCGATCAGGAGGAGGACCTGCAGATCGGTTAATTTTGAGCTGTTTTTGTTCGCCACGGCTTCAGTCACCCTCTCCGAAATGTCTCAACACGCGCAGCGCACGCAGAGTGTTCCAGCGGCTGGGTTTTCCCGTCACTTCCATATCGAAATGGACCTGGCCGGCATGCTTCGCCTGGACCGGCCATGTCCCATCCGAACGGCGTTTCTTCAGCAGTACTTCCAGCGCATCCGCCATCCGTTCATCATAAGCCACACCAGCTGCCTGGAAATAGTCCAGCGCACGAAGAATGTCATAAAACCAGCGCGGAGGGAATGACAGCATTAAAAATCGTTTGTTGATCACCTTACCTGTTCGGTCGGAGCGGTAAAGCCGGTGCTGAAGGATAAACTCACGAGAGGCCTCCTCGATTGCCTTCAATTCGTTCAGGCGGTAGGTGTAGCCGCGCTGCCGGTATGTCAATAACCCCTCCAGCACAGACAACGTTGTATGGAGCGAACTGTGGACGGCCCCGAATCGGTTCGAATTGCAGTTGAAGCCGCCGTCCGCCATCTGGACTGATACCAAATAGTCGACGATTGAATGCAGCGCATCTTCAGGAGTCTGAAAGTAGCAGGCGTAATGCAGGAACATCCCGTTAATACAAATGTCGCTCTGCTCGATCGTTCTGGACGGATTCACACCACCATCCGATCCGAGCTGCTCTTCGAGAATCCGATCGATCGCACGGCGTGGCGCCGGATGGTCCTGCGCAAGATTGAGATGCCGAAGGTCCAGCAATGTGTAATGCGTAGATGTCCACTTCGGCATATAAAACCCACGGCCCCAGTGGCCGTCCTCCCGCTGCGCAGCCAGTAAGCGCACCCCCCAGCCCTTTGCCTGGATTTCAGCTTGCAGGTCGGGGCGATTTTGATCAAGCAGGTCACGGTGAAACTGGTAACGGATCGATACGTCTCCGGAGTCGAGCCACCGAATCAGCGTTTCTGTTGTTTCCATGAACTGAATATATCATGCGTTATCTAAAAATTCAGGTTTTCCTTGCAATCCATGTCCCATGTCGCCAGCCTTTCAACCTCCGGTTGTTCCACGTCGAACGTATTTGAATACTTGCAGCCTGGTGAGTACTTCCCCGGCAGACGATCGCCAAGTCCGGCCACCTAAACTCCGCTCAATTCTGATAAGATTTAACTGCAACAATTAAGGACACAGGATTCTATGAAAACTTTGCAACGGCTGCTGTTCTCTACCGGCATCGCTCTTCTCCTGGTATTCCTCTCACTGGCACGTGCCACCTCTGCCCAGGATGACGCCAACCGCATCATCGTTCTGACCGCGGACGGCGTCGTCGCGCCTGCCATGCGGGAGTACATTTCACGCGGCCTGCAAATCGCAGACCGGCGCGGCGCGGATGCCGTCATCATTCTTCTCAATACGCCCGGAGGCTCAGTGGATGCGATGACCGAGATCGTCACCGGCATCCGCAACAGCCCGATCCCGGTGATCGTTTATGTCTCACCACGAGGGGCGCTCGCAGGCAGTGCAGGAACCGTTATCACTATGGCCGGTCATGTCGCTGCCATGGCTCCTGAAACGGTGATCGGCGCAGCCTCGCCCGTCGGCGGGCAGGGAGAGGATCTCGGGGAAACGATCGAAGCCAAGCTGAAAGAAGCGCTGCGTGCACAGGTCCGCTCGCTGATGGAAGACCGGCCGGAAGAAGCCATAGCTCTGGCTGAGGATACGATCGAGAATGCCATTGCAGTTACCGCGACCGAAGCGCTCAACGCCGGCATGATCGACTACGTCGCGACGGATTTGCCTGATCTGCTGCGCCAGCTCAACGAACATTCCGTCACGATGCCAGGCGGCGAGAATATCGTGCTCAATACGGCATTTGCGGAGATCGACGAAGTCGCCCCATCCCTGATCGAACAGCTCCTCGCCATCCTGACAGATCCGAATATCGTTTTCCTCCTGCTGACCATCGGTGTGCAGGCCATCCTGATCGAACTCGGCAGCCCGGGAGGCTGGGTGGCTGGCTTCATGGGCGCTGTTGCGCTTTCCCTGGCGGCGTTCGGCCTGGGGTTCCTTGAAACAAACCTGTTGGGCCTGGCCTTCCTGCTGATCTCATTCGTGCTTTTTATCCTCGATATCAAGGCCCCGACCCACGGGGCGCTGACCACTGCGGGCGTCATTTCATTCATTGTCGGCGCGCTGGTGCTGTTTAATTCCCCAGGGACGCCCAGTTTTGCTCGAGTCTCCGTTCCACTCGTCGTCATCAGCGGTGCCATCATGGGCGGCGTGTTTGCACTCGTCGTCGCATTCGCCGTGCGTTCCCAGTCCGGGCCGATCCGGACCGGCCAGGAGGTCATGGTCGGGCGAACCGGCCGCGCCATAGCTGATATCGCACCCGAAGGTCTCGTGCAACTCGGTGGTGAACAGTGGAGCGCCATGTTGGAACCGGGCTCTGAACCAATCCCGAAGGATGCGCGCGTGGTCGTAACCGCCGTTCGCGGCGTCCGCCTGACGGTGAAACGATTCAGCGAACCAGCCAATCAGTAATGGCATCTTGTTGCCTGCAATTAGGCGGTAAAAGCACCCCGCAAGCATATTTCCTCCTCGCCCATTGGTCGACTCGCTGAATCGCTGATTCTCCTCTAACATTTCTGAATTACAATTCCTCCTATTGGAGAACACTTATGCCACACCAACCGACCCGCGACCGAATCAAGGTCGATGATATCAATACGACACCCAGGCCCCTGCGCAGACCGGATTGGATCCGGGTGCGTGCGCCGATGGGCGAATCTTACGAACGCTTGCAAACGCTGATGCGCTCGAAAGCGCTCAACACAGTTTGTGAAGAGGCCATGTGTCCGAACATCGGTGATTGTTGGGGGCGCGGTACAGCGACATTCCTGATGATGGGCGATATCTGCACGCGCACTTGCGGCTTCTGCGATATCAAGCGCGGCGCTCCGAACGATCTCGATTGGCTCGAGCCCGAGCGTATCGCCCAGGCAGTCAAGTCCATGAATCTCAGGCACACAGTTATTACCAGTGTCAACCGGGACGATCGAAATGACGGCGGCGCGCCGATTTTTGCGATGGTCATCCGGCGAATACGGCAGCTACAGCCCGGCTGCTCTATCGAGGTCCTGATCCCGGATTTCAAAGGCAGCCTGGAAGCCCTCCAAATCGTGATGGACGCCCGGCCAGAAATCCTCAATCACAATGTAGAGACGGTGCCGCGCCTGTTTAAAAAAGTCCAGCCTCAGGATAACTATGATTGGACAAAAATGATCCTGGGTAATGCCAAGAAAATGGACCCGGAAGTGCTTACAAAATCCGGCATCATGCTCGGTCTTGGTGAGACGCTGGATGAGGTCAGAGACGTCATGAGGGACCTGGCGGCATTAGAGGTCGACATTCTCACGATCGGCCAGTACCTGCAGCCCAGCCGCAAGCACCTGCCCATCGAACGCTACTACACCCCCGACGAATTTCAGGAGCTCAAGAACTTCGGTCTCCAGATTGGTTTCAAGTGGGTGGAAAGCGGTCCCCTCGTGCGTTCTTCGTATCACGCCGAGGAACAGGTCCGGGCGTTGAGCGTGGTGCACCGGAAGCTGTACGGAGAGATGTAAATCCTCCAGTAGCTAATGGATGTCGTCATGGGAAGAAAAGAAAATGGTTGTCATCCCAAGCACAGCCGTGGCTTCTTTTGCGGTTCAGTGAGTAAGAATATCCTGTAGCGCCGGCTGAAAGCTGGCTTGCGTAGCAGAACACAGTTCTAACACGAAAAATTGCCC
>JBFGQG010000360.1:0-4462 GCA_041564295.1 Anaerolineales bacterium
CACGCAAACTTGCTTCTTCACGCGCAGCCTTTTCCTGGGCCAGGTCTTCGTCCTTTCGCAGGTCCTTGCCTTCGATCACAGCGTCGGCAACGGTCGTAACGAGCAGTTTAATGGCCCGAATAGCGTCATCGTTCGACGGAATGACGTAATCGACAGCGGACGGGTCACAGTTGGTGTCCACCATGGCCACTACGGGGATATTGAGGAGATTGGCTTCGTGGATGGCCGATTCTTCTCGGCGAACATCAACCACAAAGACCATTTCCGGAAGCCCAACCATGCGGCGGATACCTCCGAGGCGCATCTCGAGCTTGTCGATCTGGCGCTGGAGATTCAGGCGCTCTTTCTTTTTAAGCCGCTCGAAATCGCCGCGTTCTTTCATGCGCTCGAGCCGCTCGAGTTCGCTGATCCGCTCACGGATCGTGCGCCAGTTGGTGAGCATACCGCCGAGCCAGCGCGCTGTCACGTACGGCATACCGCAGCGCTCTGCTTCCATCTGGATCGTTTCCTGCGCCTGGCGCTTCGTGCCGACAAATAGCACAGTACCACCCGCCGCAACCGTATCCCGGATAAGGGCGTACGCTTCTTCAATTGCTTTGACAGTTTGTTGTAAGTTGAGGATGTGGATGCCGTTTCTCTCTGTGAAGATGTACGGCTTCATTTTGGGATTCCACTTGTGCGTCCGATGCCCAAAGTGGACGCCGCTTTCCAGCAGCGTTTTCATGCTGACAACAGCCATGATATTTCTCCTTAGCGTTTGGCCTCCGCCTTCGTCATCCGGCCCGGCAACTGCATACTATGCAGCACGCACCGGGACGTCGAAAAGCGTGAGAAGTAAAATGCACATCTATCGATGTGCGGCTTCTGTGAGAAGCAGCTGCTCCCTTTAAAAGCCCGCCGGAGTATATCACAGGTGTCAAGAGACGTAAAGCGTTAAAATCAGCTAAACGCCACGATTTCGCCTGATTTGATACAATTTTTCCATGCCCCCGGACCTCAGCGCCCATCTTTCACACCTGCCACTCGGTACCGTTGAATATTACGAGACCATCGGCTCAACGAACGATCTGGCATCCGAACGCCTTGCTTCCGGCGCGCCGGACCTCACGCTCATTATTTCAGACGAACAAACTGCAGGCCGCGGCCGCCAGGGGCGCAGCTGGCACACGCCTCGAAACGCAGCCCTCGCCTTTTCCGCTGTGCTGCGCACACCGCCCAACTCGCCCCCCTGGGCTTACGCTCCTCTTGGCGCGCTCGCCGTTCACGATGCGCTGGCCGATTTTGGCCTCAAACCGGCCATCAAGTGGCCGAACGACGTGCTGATCAGCGGTAAGAAAGTCTGCGGGGTGCTGGCTGAAGCCTACTGGCAGGGCACCAGCCTTCTCGGCGTGGTGCTCGGTATCGGGATCAACATCCTGCCGGAGGCGGTACCCGCTGGCGAACTGCTGTTTCCTGCCACCAGCGTCGCCGAGGAAGTCCCGGGCCCGGTCAACCGCTGGCATATTCTCACGATGGTGCTCGAACATCTCATCCGCCGGCGCGCCCGGATCGGCAAGACGGATTTCCTGACAGCATGGGAAGACCGCCTTGCATACAAAGGGCAAACCGTCGTTGTCGGCGGCCAGCGCGGGCTGCTCCTGGGGTTGACCACCGAAGGCAGCTTACGCCTGCAAACGAACGAAGGCGAAAAGACGTTTGCTGCCGGGGAAGTGAGCCTGCGCCCCGAAATCTCTTTGTAAACTCGACGATTAAGAAAGGAGAAATCATGGCGAAGTCTATTTACTGGTACGAAATTCCTGCCGCAGATATTGACAGGGCGATCAAATTCTACAGCCGCCTCTTCGATACACCCATGCAGCGCATCGAAGTCAACGAAGGCTATCCGATGGCCATGCTGCCTGAAGCTTTCGGCGGGGGCGGCGCCGTGGTCCAGGGCGACCTCTACCACCCTAACCAGGGCGGTGTTTTGATCTACCTGAACGTCGGCGAGCACTTTGACGCCGTTTACGGGCGAGTTGAAGCTGCTGGAGGCAAGATCCTGATGGAGAAGACCGCCATGGGCGAATACGGTTATTCCGCCTTCATCCAGGATTCGGAAGGCAACCGGATCGGATTGGCCGCAGCAGTGTGAGCCGCTCGATAATCCTGTTGACAGCCGTATAAAAAAAGCTACACTAAGAAAACAGACGAACTGGAGGCCGTTATGCTCGACGATTTCAGGCAGCAAGCCGATGAAGGCTCACTTTTTGAAGACGAAGATCCCCTGGAGGTTGAAGACCTGGGGACGTTCGAAGAAGATTTCGAAGAATACGCGGACGAAGACGAAGTGACTCCGCGGCGTGCGCCTTTCCTGGGCCTCACCGCCCCGCAGCGTTTCATCCTCTCGGCAATGCTGCTCGTCCTGGTGTCCGTGTTCAGCATCCTGATTCTCCTGATGACGGGCCGTCTGGTAATCTGACCGGTTTAAACATTTTTCTTACATTTTTCGATTAACCTTTACAGCGGAGCCTTGTCTCCGCTGTATCATTTTGCGAAGGGCATTGTCTTTCGAAGAAGCCCGCAAAGCTCGATATTTACGGCCGTTAACACCCATTTTTCCGTGTTTATTACGGCCGAAACTCATTATTCAGGAGGTTTCGATGACAACTCCCACCTCAGAACCGACCCGTTTCAAGGCGGAAATCCGCCAACTGCTCGATATCCTGATCCACTCCCTGTATTCCGACCGCGAAATCTTCCTGCGGGAACTGATCTCCAACGCTTCGGACGCTCTGAACCGCCTCCGTTTCGAAATGCTGACAAATCGCGACGTGCTGGACTCCGATGCGGCGCTTGAAATCCGCATCTCCGCGGACAAGGACGCCCGCCTCCTGAGAATCAGCGATTCCGGCATCGGGATGACGGCCGAAGAACTCACCACCAACCTGGGTACCATCGCCCAGTCAGGCGCACGCGAGTTTATCCAGGCTGCTAAAGAAGGGACGGAGAACCTCTCCGACATCATCGGCCAGTTCGGTGTCGGCTTTTATTCAAGCTTCATGGTCGCGGAATCGGTGCGCGTGACCTCCCGGTCCTTCCGGAAGGACGCCGATGCCGCAGCCTGGACCTCCTCCGGGGGCGACACATTCACCGTGGAACCGGCAGACCGCGAAAACCGCGGCACGACGATCGAGATCACGTTGAAAGAGGACGCCGTCGAATTCGCCGACGAATGGCGCCTCAAGCAGATCATCCGCACCCATTCGGATTTCGTTGCATATCCGATTTTCGTCGGCGAAGACGAGGAGCCGGCAAACCAGCGCACAGCGCTCTGGCGGCAGTCGCCGCGCGATCTCGACGACGAGAAATATCACGAGTTCTACAAGCAGCTGACCCTCGAAGCCGAAAAACCGCTGGCCCATACGCACATCGTCACCGACGCGCCGGTCCAGATCTTCAGCGTGCTTTTCGTGCCGTCCAGCACCGAAAAAGGCATGTTCTCCCTCCGGAAAGACGACGGCCTCAAACTTTACGCTCGCAAAGTGTTAATCCAGGAGTACACAAAAGACCTGCTGCCGGAGTACTTCCGCTTCGTCCAGGGCATTGTAGACAGCGAGGATATCCCCCTCAACGTCTCGCGTGAAATGGTTCAGACCAGTCCGGTGATGCAGCGCATCAAAAAGGTGCTGACAGGCCGCGTCGTAAGCATGATCGAAGGCCTGGCAAAAGATGAAGACCCGTCTGTGTACAGCACTTTCTGGGAACGGTTTGGCTCGTTTATTAAGGAAGGCGTCGCCACAGACCAGGCCGAAGGTAAAAATCTATATCCCTTGCTGCGGTTCAAGACCACGCGCTCCGACGGCGCCTGGCGGTCGCTGAACGATTACGTGGCAGGTATGAAGACCGATCAAAAGAAAATTTATTACCTGCTGGGGGAAGATTCACGCTCGCTCACACGCAGTCCCCACCTCGACTACTTCCAGAAACACGGTTATGAAGTCATTCTGCTGGGTGACCTGATCGACTCTTTCATGATCCTCGGCGTGCCCTCTTACGAAGGCTTCGACCTGGTGAACGTGGCTGCTTCAGACTTAGACCTGCCCACGCCGGAGGACGAGCCCGAGGCGGATGAATCAAGCGAAAAGCTGGAAAACGAAACGATGAACGCGCTCATCGATCGCTTCAAGACGGTGCTGGGTGATCGCGTCAGCGACGTGCGCACGACCACGCGTCTGTCCGGTTCGATCGCCCGCCTCGTAGACCCCCAGGGTTCGCTCAACCAGGAAATGCAGCGCGTTTACAAGCTGATGGAGCGCGATTTTGAAGTGCCGAAGAAAGTCTTAGAACTGAATCCGAAACATGAGATGCTGGGCCGGATCGCCGAAATCAAGGACGACGGCCAGGCAGCACTGTTTATCGAACAGATCTTTGAAAACACGCTGCTGGTCGAGGGTCTCCATCCGGACCCCGCCGGGATGATCCC
>JBFGQG010000361.1:0-4449 GCA_041564295.1 Anaerolineales bacterium
ACGGCATACCGACCTTCGTCCAGCACGGCAACCTGGTGCATTTCGGGGCCTACAAGTACCACATCGGCTTCTACCCGGCGCCTTCCGGCCTGGAAGCATTCAAAGAAAAACTCGCAGCCTACCCGGGATCGAAAGGGACTGTCCAATTCCCCTTCGACCAGCCGCTCCCTCTCGATCTAGTGCGCGATATTGTTGAGTTCAGGCTCCAGGAAAACCTCGCCAAAGCAAAGTTAAAGAAAAAATAGTAGATTACGATGGTTCCGTTGCTAAAAAGACGGTAATTCGTTATGATTCCGGCTATAAGCTTTCTCTGACAGGTCGGGGAAAGGGAGAATAGATCGCGGTTGTGTCTGACACGGGTGAAACATCCTGGAAGATCTCCGGGATGGAATGGTGACCTTGTGATATTTGGTTTTACAGAAGATAGTGCCTTTACAACTGCGCTGGTATTGATCGGTGCAGGAAGCCTGCTGTTTGGCGCGTTCGTCGGCTTTTTCGTAGGCGCTCGCAGGTCCAAACAGGCGGAAACCCTCCGCCGCCCCCGGCCCGAACGGACAAACTCCCCGATCAATCTCCAGGATTTTTACGCCCTTACCACCACGCTCATCAATACGGTCAATTACGAACGCGTCCTTGATATCGCCCTGGATATGAGCATTGCAGCTTTCGAGGACGCCCAGCAAAAGGGACGCCTGGTCTGCGCAGTGCTCCTCTTCAACGGCGATCAGCTCATTATCCAGTCGGCCAGGCGGCTGACCACAGCCGATCTGCGCAATACGTTCTACGGAACTGAAGGCGCTCTGGCCGAATCGATCCAGTCCGGCGAGCCCGTCCTCATCCACAATTCGAACGCAGACCCTGAGATCCGGAGGATTGTGGCGCTCTCGACCTGCGATTCAGTCTACCTGATCCCGTTGCGCAGCGGCCTCGACATTTATGGGGTACTCGTTTTCGGCCATCCAGACCGCAATTTTTTCAATCGGGACCGCCGCGAAATCCTCGATATCGTTTCCGCACAGGCGATCAGTGCGATGCAGAACGCCCAGCTCTATAATGCCCTCGAAGAGGAAAAAGAACGCATGATGGAAGCTCAGGAGGAAGCGCGCAAGAAGCTTGCCCGCGACTTACACGACGGCCCTACCCAGTCGGTCTCTGCGATCGCGATGCGCGTTAATTTTGCCCGTCGCTTGCTGGAAAAAGATATCGGCGAAGCACAGGACGAGCTATACAAGATCGAAGACCTGGCCGTAAAAACGACGAAGGAAATCAGGCATATGCTTTTCACCCTGCGCCCGCTGGTGCTTGAATCACCGGGGTTGAAGGCAGCCCTCACAGCCATGGCGGCCAAGGTCAACGAAACTTACAACCAGAACGTCATTATTGAGATCGAAGATGAAGCCATCAACATGCTCGACATGGGTAAACTCGGTGTGCTCTTCTTTATTATCGAAGAAGGTGTCAACAATGCCCGCAAACACGCCCAAGCAGACCATATCTGGGTGCGCATCACGAGCCTCTCACCCGATGTTGGTTTGCTCGAACTGGAGGACGACGGCGTTGGTTTCGACGTGCAGGAGGTCACCACCTTCTACGACAACCGCGGCAGCCTGGGCATGTATAACTTGAAGGAACGGGCCGAGTTGATCAACGGGATCCTTCAGATCGACTCTCACCCGGGCCACGGAACCAAGATCCAGGTGTTTATCCCGTTTACTGAAGCCGGCGTCGACCGCCTCTGGAAGGCTCGCAGTTGACTCGATCTCGTACGCGCTTATGGCTGAGAACCTCAGAAATCGTTGTGGGCGTCCTCATCATTTTCTGGCTCTCTGTTGAGGATACAACCACAAACCCCGCGATTCTTCTGGCGATCCCCGCCTCTGCTCTACTCACAATGCACTTTTATTTCGCCGCACCCTACCGCAGCCTGCCGGTTGTTGCAGGCATCGGTTTGCTCGGCGGGTTGACCGTCAGCCCAATCGCGGCCGGGTTAATGCTGGTAAAGATCGGCCTGCACGGACACGGCAACGTGCCGGATTTTACCTTCGCCGATTTTGAGCAGGTGTTTGAACGCGCCTTCTTCTTTGGCGCAGCAGGCTTATTGATCGCGTCCGGGCTGAGACTCTATACAAGTGATTAACGGAACATGCCAGTCACCAACGATATCTACCATTTTCAAAACGTAAACGAAAACAATACCAGTCCGCCGATCATCTTGATCCACGGTGCCGGCGGAAGTCATTTGAGCTGGACTCCGGAATTGCGCAGGTTCACAGGCAAGGACGTCTACGCGATCGACTTACCAGGCCACGGGAAATCGGAGGGACACGGGGAACAGACGCTCAGCGCCTACGCCGACCGTGTGGCAGGATGGATGACTGGGCTGGGTTTATACCGCGCTTTCATCGTTGGACATTCGATGGGTGGTGGGATCGCGCTGGAACTGGCACTGCGTTATCCGCATCTGACGCTTGCGATCGGCCTCATCGCCTCCGGAGCGCGCCTGCCGGTCGCCGCGGAACTGCTGGCATATACGCAGAATCCATCTACCTACCCGTCTGCCCTTGAGATCATCCGGCGTAATGCTTTCAGTGACAACGCATCGCCTCGCCTTGTCGACCTTGCGATGCAACGCCTGGCTGAAAATCGCCCAAGCGTGTTGCACAATGATTTCCACGCCTGCGATACCTTCAATTTTACGGAGAAACTCGACTCGATCCGCCGGCCGGCACTCGTCGTCTGCGGTGCGGAAGACCGGATGCTGCCTTTCCGGTTTTCACAGTTCCTGGCCAGCAGAATCGACAAAGCCGAACTTCAAATTATCCAGGATGCAGGCCACATGCTTCCACAAGAAAACGGGCAGGAGCTTGCCGAAATCCTCGGCACATATATCAAGAAGCTGAAATCGACAACATGATGCTGTACGCAACAAGTCTTTGATTTATGATAACCCCATTTTGCTTAGCAACAACGGCAGCGCCTCCCGGACCGCCAGTGCCCTGTGGCTCACACGGTTTTTAATGTCGTCGGATAGTTCGGCCATCGTCTTGCCCGAAGGAAGTTGGAAGATTGGGTCATAGCCGAAACCGTTAGAACCCCTCTCGACCGGAATGATCTCGCCTGGACAATACCCTTCCGCAAACAATTCCTCGCCGTCCGGAAATACGACGGCAACCACACAGCAGAACTGCGCCTTCCAGGGCCGCGGATGGCCCTCGAGCTGGGTCAGGAGATACTTCCGGCGGTCGGCGTCGGAAGCGCCGGGCCTGCCCAGGTACCGCGCGGAGTGCAACCCTGGCGCGCCGTCCAGGGCAGCGACTTCCAGGCCGGAATCGTCGCAGAGAGCCGGAAGCCTGGAGAGTTTGGCATACGCCCTCGCCTTAAGCGCAGCGTTTTCTTTGTAAGTCCTCCCGGTCTCCTCGATATCCGCCCGGATGTTCAGGTCGTTTAATGTAACTAACTCCAGCGGCAGGCGGCGCAACAAGGCACGGAATTCCCTGATTTTCCCCGGATTACCGCTCGCGATCAATATTTTCGTTCCCATAATCCTTTATTCCTGAAAAAAATTGCCTATGCGAATTCGCATAGTTTAACTTGACGCATTATGCTATTTTTGTTACAATTTTTGCGTTTAAAATAAAATTTATTGCAAGATTGTACTATGGTTCATTATTCGTGAAAATCATCCGCAATCCCCTACGCTTGAATCTCGGATTCATGCTCCAGCAACCGGTTGGAGCCAGTCGTGTCCTGCCTTATGATTATGGACCTGTGCTTCTCGGCGACGACCTGAGCCTCGAGAAGCTGGCGGGCAAGAGCGAAGTGACGCGGACTCCCCAGGGATTGGTCATAAAGACAACCCTGTCGACAGTCGTCGAATATGAATGTGGTCGCTGTCTGACGGGCATATCCCTCCCGATATCCTCTGAATTTACCGAATTATTTGTTTATTCACGTAAAGATCGCTCTGCGGATGATCTTGTACTGCCTGAGGACGGTTACGTCGATCTCGGTCCGATCGCGCGTGAGAATCTCCTGCTCGAAATCCCGATCAATGCAGTCTGCAGGCCGGACTGCAAGGGACTGTGCAAGACCTGTGGACAAAACCTGAACGAAGCCGAGTGCGGCCACAAAGTGGATCCGATTGATCCCCGCATGGCGAAGCTCCGTTCTCTCCTGAATGATTCATAATCGAGGCGGCCATGACCAGTTCTCCCCAAGAAGACGAAATGTATAATTCGATGTATGTCTCAACGCTTTTCACGACCGAACAGGATGAGAAAACAGACAAAGAAGGTGAAGTCGAAAGCAGCCGTGCAGACTCCCAGGATTCTGACGAGCAGGTAGAAGAAAACCCCCTGGAAGCGCTATTAAAAATAGCGAAAAACGGGCGCACCCGTGATTTAACAACTACTTTAGACGGCAACGTCATCGACCCGGTCGGTCTTTACC
>JBFGQG010000362.1:0-4445 GCA_041564295.1 Anaerolineales bacterium
ATAACGAGATGAATTGAAAAGGAAGAAAAAACATGATGAAAGCATTGAACCATACAAAAAAGGGTTGGATTTATGCGATTCTGGTTCTTTTTCTCAGTGCACTTGCCTGCGGCATACCGGTCGTATCAGCGCCGGAAGCGGTTTCTGTGAGTACGACGATTCCTACGGAACTCGCAGAAGGGTCTCCTGCAGGAGATACGGCACCGGTAGAAAATGTGTCGACGGAAGAGGCCATTCCCATAGCTCAGGAATCTTTCCTGAGTTACGGCGATACGCTGGCAGTTCTATACGATAGCGCCGTCAGGGGTGTTGTTGGAATACGCATCGACTCGGCCAGTGGGCTTGGAACAGGTTCGGGTTTCGTAATCGATACAGAAGGGCATATCGTCACGAACTTCCACGTGATCGACGGGGCGCGTGCAATCGAAGTGGGTTTCTGGAACGGATTCAAGACTTTCGGTGAAGTGATCGGAACGGACCTGGATTCGGATCTTGCGGTCCTGAAGGTCGATGTGCCGGACGATATGCTTTTCCCATTGCCTCTTGGCGATTCCGAGAACATCCGCGTGGGAGAAGTTGTGGTTGCGATCGGTAACCCGTTTGGCCTCGGCAGTACGATGACCGCCGGTATCATTTCCGCAAAAGGCCGGGTCCTGAGTTCGTTGAACATCACCGAGGACGGCAGGCTTTTCTCGGCCGGCGACCTTATTCAAACGGATACGGCCATTAATCCCGGTAATTCGGGGGGGCCTTTGCTCAATACCAATGGGGAAGTTGTCGGGATTAACCGGGCGATTCAGACGACGAGCACGACCGTAAACGGATCACCTGTTAATTCCGGAATTGGGTTTTCGATATCTGTTAATATATTGAAGCGTGTTGCCCAAAGCCTTATCGAGGAAGGTGAGTACAAGTACCCACTGCTTGGGATCGGCAGCACCTCTGAACTCACCCTTTTCGACCAGCAGGAACTGAATCTGCCACAGTCGACAGGGGCTTATGTCGAAAGCGTGTCCCCTGGCGGCCCTGCAGACGATGCCGGCGTTGAGGTCGGTGACCTGATCACACATATCGACGGGCGAGAAATCCTCGTTTTCGGCGATTTGCTGAGCTACCTCCTGACTCAGAAAGCGCCAGGCGAAACGGTCGAGTTAACGATCATCCGCGGAAATGAAACGCTCGTGATCCCGGTTGTGCTCGGGAGCCGGTAAAATCCTGCTCTTTAACTGCAAGAAAAGGCGCGGGATATTACTGTGTTCCGTGCCTTTTCTCATGTAGGTCTTTGTCTGATAAAATCTTTCAAAACTGACGGGTTTTGGCGAATGGAACCTGGTCCATCAGCCGTTCGAAGAAACCTGTCCGCAGCCTGGAACGCCTATGCCTCTTGATATCCAGCGAATAAAAGCCATATGTTTTGACGTTGACGGAACCCTTCGGGATACCGACGACCAATACGCGCTGCGGTTTGAACGTCTTTTCAGGCCGTTAAAAATATTTCTCCCAAACGGAGATGTCCATCATTTTGCCAGGCGGTTTGTGATGTGGGCCGAAGGGCCGGGAAATGCCCTGCTCAGCATTCCTGACCGCTTCCATTTCGATGATGAAATTGCAAGGTTCGGCGATTGGCTGCACAGGCGTGGGCTCGGAGGAAAAAACCACGAATTTCTTCTGATCGACGGCATACGCGATCTTCTCGAAGCATTGGAACCCGAGTATAAAATGTCTGTCGTGTCTGCAAGGTCCAGGCGCGGCACAATGGCTTTCCTGGATCATTTTGGATTGACGCCGTTTTTTGATGTCATCGTCAGTGCACAAACGGCTAACCGGACCAAGCCCTGGCCTGACCCAATTTTCTTGGCAGCTGAACGGCTTGGCGTTCAGCCCTCGGAGTGCTTGATGGTGGGTGATACGACGGTTGATTTGCGTTCCGGGAAGGCTGCTGGTGCGCAAACTGCAGGCGTGCTTTGCGGTTTTGGTGACGAAGAAGAACTCATGGCGCTTGAACCGGATGTTCTTCTGGCTTCCACAACTGACCTCGCCGGTCTACTGCTTGGGGGATAAACCGGTTTGTTCAAAGATCATTTCAAGATGCTCTCTATCGTGATCGGGCCATCCGGAAAATAAAGAAAAGACCGTTAATTCTCCATCCCATGGAGGGATTATCTTGATTGACAGGTCTTTTCCTGTCACCTCATCAAGCAGAGCGATCATTTCATCCCGGGCTGCAGTGTATTCCGCCCAGACCTGCCCCCATGGTTGTGCAAGGCGGGCAGATGCGAATCCTGCGTTGATCTCGTCGACTCTTTCTTCTTCGAAACCGTCCATTTTTCGAGTCTCCTCACCCACAAGTGCTTTCCGCAAACTCTGAATCGCCAGGATTTCCCAGTCAACCAGATGCCCGACTACTTCATGCAGCGTCCATGTGCCGGTAATCAACCGAGTGCTCACCTCTGCCGGCGGGACCTGTGCCACGATCGCAGTGATGTCTTCGCGTGCTGCAATAAGCTCTTGCCTCAAATAATCTTTACAAGCCTGAATGACCTCGCGGATATGGTTAGTATGTTCCCGTTCATGTTCGAGCATGCGTCGGAGCGCTTTCCGCAAGGTCCAGGGTTCCGACGGTGCGGTTGTGAAATGAGTGGGTATGACGACTTCTCCACTTCTTCGGGCGGAATTCATGCGGCCAAACATCTCCGATGCGGTGCGCCGCGACATCTCGAGGAAATCAAAGATCTCCATTTCTGCGTCGGTCTCCCATTCCGGTGGAAGCTCCTCCGGCGAAATGAGGCGTGAAACATACCATTCGTCTGCATTGCCGATATGGCGCAGAATCCGTCGAATGCTGAAACTGCCTGAATCCGGTGGTTGCCAGTCGAGAAGCCGCCCGGGCATATTACCGACCAGGTCCAGAAGGTCCGCTCGGTTGTAGGTGGCAAGGCTGAGATATCGCTGGATTTCGAGCGAGTCGATGGGTGTTTTCTCTATTTCGAACAGCGCAGCCGTATCCCCGGGATCGAACGGGCCAGTCGCCCGGTTGTTTCGCTCCATGATGTTGATCTCGAAATGAGCCGGGGTTATTGCGCTTTCACCATGCCTGGCGAGGTCTGCATAATATTTCTTCAGTTCTACCTGGAGGCTTTGAAGTGCCTGTTCTTCGTTTTGGCCGCGCGAAAAACAACCTGGGAGGGCCGGGACGTGGAGATGGACGCCTTTTTCTGCCAGGGCAAGATAAGCGTTGACTTTATGGCGATTTGCCATGCGTGGTCCTTTCTCCTGATTCTCGGTAGAGGTAGGCGTTCCCTTCCTTTCCGGCGCGCGTAAGCCAACCGGCTTTGTAGAGTGTATAGGCAATTTTTTGCCCGAGGCGGATGTTAATTGAAAGCGCATCCGCCAGCTTCCGAGTTGTGAAGGGTCTCGCGAGAGTTGCAGGGATCAAATGAAGATAATCGGCTTTTGAATAAAAGCGCGTACGTTCTATCGTATCCAATAGACGATGGTCAAACAGGCTCCATCCTTTGCGTCGCCAACTCCCCTGGCCGTCGTTGCGGCGGATCTCCTCCTGGTGTGTCAGGACAACCTCCAGCGAAAAGCCCGGATGGGGAAGCAGGTGCGGGATTCGGACCAGCTGGTTGAACACGTCCAGGATTTTTCCACGCCGGGGGCTGCGCCGCCGGTTGAGCGGTTTGCCGTCTGCCGTTTCTTTGACGATCCATTTTGTCACCGGAATCGGATGGATAAGGTGAACCCGGTACCCGGATTCCAGCAGGTGAGAAAATTTTCGCTTCAATGGAGTAAACCCCCCGGTCTGAATCTCGATCAACAAATCGTCTCGCACAATGTCGATTACGAAACCTTCGATTGGGATTTCCATCCTATCGTCTGGCCGGGCATCATGGGCTTTGAGTGCTGCATGGAGAGATTTTTCGGCCAGCGTACCGATGTGAGATGTCATACCTTTATTGTAACGAGAACAGACACATTTGATTCAAAAAACCACCGTGAACGTGAACACGGTGGCTTTTTTAGTTTCTTAACGGCGTGTATTCGAATGGCCCCCACGCCCTTGCATGGATACCGGGTGGTATGTCGGTTCCGGTCTGGGCGGGTATGCGGACTCCTGTCTCTCTTCCGGGCCGTTATCGTGTGGATCACCCGGTGAGAAACTGCGTTGAGGCTTCGGCGCCGGACGCCCGGCAGCTCTGAATGCAGCCTGTGGTGCTTGAGGGCGTGTCCATGCAGTGGAGTTGGACCGGTTTGCCGGACTGCGAGAGAAGTTGGACTTGCGGTTGGCCGCCTGGCTGAACAGACGTTCACCGGCAATCGAGAACGTACCGATCAACAGCACACGGCTCAACCAGACCAGGACGGCTACGAAAATCGGGACCGACTTCAAGAGTGTCGCCCGGTCCACTACAGCGTTGCCGAGTGTCTGGTGTTCCAGGATG
>JBFGQG010000363.1:0-4436 GCA_041564295.1 Anaerolineales bacterium
GTCGATACGCATATAATAAGTTTGTCTCACTCTCTTCACAAGAAAAGGATTGAAAATGAGCATCTTCGATCGGATAATTGAGGAATTTGTCGAAAACGAATCGATGTTGAAAACCAGGTTTGGGTTTAAATCTCGTGCTCTTACGGCTTTCGAGCGCAAGGAAGCAAAGAAAGTGTTCGGAACCAAGCTGGATTATGACAGGATCCGGATTTTTGAAGGCGCACAGCTTCCGAACCTGCTCGATGACCTCGGCCGCCTATTAAAACAGATGCCAAAGCGCGAGATCGGGGTCAAAAATGCGATTACTCTTGGGAATAACTGTTTTTTCGGGCGCGAGTTAAAAACCGACGCGATCACGGACCTGAACACCAAGCTCACAAAAGCCCAGATTGCAGAGATGAGCTGGCTGATTCACGAACTCACTCATGCCTGGCAGTTCCAGTCACTTGGCTGGACCTATCTCTGGACTGCCTGGGATGCCCAGACAAAACTCGGCGCCAGTGTATATGATTACGGAGGAGAGGAAAATTTGAAGAAAACGCAGAAATCCGGTGGGAAGATCAGGGATTTCAACCTTGAACAGCAAGGAATGATCGTCCAGCAGTATTGGGAGCGGACGGCGAGAGAGGAAGACACCACTGCGTTCGAGCCGTTTATCCGGCAAATATCTTAATGCGTTGAAATTTGGAACGAAGTTGATCCTCTGGACCTTTGGCCCGGAGGGCGTTTGCCTGGACCTTAATTCCACTCCTGCACGATCTCTGCCATTATCGCGAGCGCGATTTCCTCTGGGGTTTGGCCACCTATATCCAGGCCGATTGGACCATGCAGCCGGTTGATCTGCTCTTCCGTGAGTCCGGCTTCGAATAATCTTTCTCGCCTTTTGGCCTGAGTCTTGCTGCTGCCGAGCGCACCGACGTAAAACGCCTCGCTCGTAAGCGCGACTCGCAGTGCCGGGTCGTCCAGTTTTGAATCATGTGTGAGGACGGCGACGGCGGTCGACCGGTCCAGGGAGAGCGCGCGCAGGGCTTCATCCGGCCACTCGGAGAGAAGTTCATCCGCGTGGGCGAACCGGGCTTCACTGCCGAATGCCCGCCGGGGGTCGATCACGACCGTTTGGAAACCAAGCGTTTTTGCGAGGGACACCAGCGCAATTGTGATGTGCACCCCCCCCACGACGATGAGTTTCGGGGGAGGCAGGTGGACGTTCACGAAATATTGCATACCGGCTTCCTCGATCACTGCCGCATGCCCACCGGCCAGCACTTCTTCTGCACGTTCCACGAGCGTCAGCGTCATTGTTTCACCATGAAATAAACGTACGTCTTCTTTTCCCAACAAGATTACGGATTTCCCAAACTGCCCACCGACTTCGTTGATGCGCGTCACCGTGGCGAACATGCGGTTTTGATCGATCAGTGCCGTCTGCAGGTTGAACAGGACTTCATCAAGCGGGTACACGAAGACTTCAATCTCACCGCCGCAAGCCAATCCGACTTCCCAGGCAGTCTCATCCGCGACGCCGTAATGCAAACGTTGGGGGCGATTGGTTCGGATCACCTCGAGCGCTGCCTCAATAACAGCGCTCTCGACACACCCTCCGCTCACAGAACCTGTAAGTTCACCGTTTTCGTTCACCCCCATGACCGCGCCGACCGGGCGCGGCGAAGACCCCCAGGTACGGACAACTGCAGCCACAGCTACGGTCTTGCCGGCCGCGATCCAGCGTTTAATTTCCGGTAACACGTCTTGCATTTTACAGGAACTATCCTTCCAGCCTGCCTTTCACACAATTAAAGAACATCCCGGTCAGTTTTTTCGTAACGCCGCCCATCATGCGGGAGGCTAGACTGGCAATCTGCCCTGAAATCGTTATGTCGGCTTTCCACTCCAGTTCCGTCCCGCCCTCTGCATGATCGGAAAGGGCCATTTCAGCGATCACATCCACCGCACTTCCCGGAGCAGTACCGTGCACCTTGATTACGGCTCTATCTGGGAACGACAGCTCAATAAATTCAACATCATTCGAAAAAGTTACACTGACAGCGCCAAAACCCACGGCAGCGACAGCCTTGAACTTTTTATCAGGCTCGATCACTTCTACGGACTTCAAGCCGGGTGCACACTGACTGACAGTATCCGGATTCGTCAGGAAAGCAAAAGCCTTTTCCCTGGGGGCAAGGATGGTCGTCACGCCTTCAACCTGCATAGTTTTCTCCTCCTCAATCGAATATCGACACTGCTGTGCAGCGTCCGGAATCAATTATACACTTCAAGTAATCGTGATTTCAGAATTCGATTTAAATCCCTTTTTAATATCTCAGATAAAAGTTGGCTGGGGTTTATAATAGCCCAATCATCGATTGCCGCGAGTCCAATTCAGATATGGACGGGTGTAATTCGAGCGACCTGCCGTTGCCTGCACCTGGTGGCTATTAGATACGCGAATAGAGGGTAATGGAATGCAAAAAAGAAAATTCGGGCGGACGGGACATATGAGCACGGTCGCGATTTTCGGTGCTGCCGGACTTTCAAATGTGTCGCAAGAAACGGCAGATATCGCTATGGAGCAGATCATCGCTGCCGGAGTCAACCACATCGACATCGCACCCAGCTATGGCGAAGCGGAACTGCGCGTCGGGCCATGGATGCCGGAAACGCGGGGCCAGTTCTTTCTCGGCTGCAAAACGACCGAGCGAAAAAAGGACAGCGCCCGTGCGGAGATGGAGCGCTCATTAAGGCGACTGAATACGGACGCATTTGATCTCTACCAATTGCATGCAGTGACCAACTATGAAGAACTTGATGCATGCACACGACCAGGCGGTGCGCTGGAGGCCATTGTTCAAGCGCGCGAGGAGGGGCTGGTCCGTTTTATCGGCATTACCGGGCACGGCAACCATTCGCCAGGTGTTTTCCTGGAAGCGCTCCGGCGCTTCGATTTCGACTCGGTTTTGTTCCCAATAAACCCTGTCCTGATGCGCGAGCCAACATTCAGGGCCGGCGCTGGGGAATTAATCAAGGTTTGCAAGGCAAGAGACGTCGGTACGATGGTTATCAAGACTATTGCCAAACAAAGCTGGCAAGGTCAAGAGAGAATCTACGATACATGGTACGAACCGTTCGACCGCCTGCCTGAGATACAACAACGTGTAGATTTTGCCCTTTCGTATGACATTACGGGATTGTGCACGTCAGGTGATGTAACAATCCTGCCCATTTTTCTTAAAGCCTGCCTGAACTCACATCCCATGGAACCCAGCGCGCGGGCTGCATTAATCGAGAACGCAGTTAATTTTGAAACGATTTTCTCAGATTAGGTAAATTATGACAGAATCTCTCCCCCGTTTCTTCACTCCTATACGAGTCCGATATTATGAAACTGACCTCCAGGGCCATGTCAATTTCATCTGGCATCAAAGCTATTTTGCCATCGCAGCGGCGGATTATTTGAAAGCGGTCGGTTTGTCTTATGAAGCGTTGAGTGAGAAAGGCTTCGACCTGCTGTTTGTGGATGTACATGGTACGTTTCTCGGGCCATGTTTTTACGATGAAATCCTTCATGTACACTGCAGGTTAGAAAAAATCGGCAACAGCAGTCTCCGATTCGCTTTCGACACGCGAGCCGACAACGGCGCAAGAGCGGTTGCTTCAGGGGATCTGACTGCAGTACTTGTTGATAAAAACACTCGAAAGAAAACGACCGTTCCGGACTTCTTCAGAGCAGCCGTCAAAGCATATGAAAACGGTGAAATTGCAGAATAAACGGCGTTAGCCGCCACCGGTTAAATACTCAATGGTACAATCCGCAAAACAGGCTGGAAACCTGAAGCATTTCCGCAATCGAGGGGAGAACAGACTCTCTTCTTTTTACATTTCAGGAGAATTATGAAGCATAACCACGGTTCGGTAGAAGTTATTACCGGCTCCATGTTCAGCGGGAAAACGGACGAACTCATCCGGCGGCTGCGACGGGCGACGATCGCAAAACAAAAGGTCCAGGTATTCAAACCGATGATCGATAACCGTTATTCAGTTGAGAAAGTGACCTCTCATGACGGAAATGTATTCGAAGCCATCCCAATCGAAAACTCGAGTTTCGTTTTCGAAAACTTGAAAGAGGATACAACTGTCGTCGCTATAGATGAGGCACAATTTTTCGATAACGGGATCATCCAGGTCGTCCATATGCTTGCTGAAAAAGGCGTGCGTGTGATCGCAGCGGGGCTCGATATGGATTTTCGAGGTGAGCCGTTCGGCCCGATGCCGACGCTTATGGCACGGGCAGAAAGTGTTCAAAAACTGCAGGCAATCTGTGTAAAGTGCGGTGAACCGGCTTATTGCACACAGCGGCTGGTCAACGGCAGCCCCGCGCATTACAACGATCCTATCGTCATTGTCGGAGCAGATGAGCTTTACGAAGCGCGATGCCGCCA
>JBFGQG010000364.1:0-4422 GCA_041564295.1 Anaerolineales bacterium
GGTAATGTGCGGTTTGTTGGTGTACTTGGTATTCTGGGGCCTACCGATGCCCAAATGAGCTAGGGTTCGAGCTGGCGAATCTGGTCGTGCAGCCAATCGTTTTTGCCTACCACTGGGCCCAGGTGGATATGCGCAATACACTGCAGCGGTAGCCGTACAGTTGCCGGTTCGCTCCCAGCGCTAGTAAATTTCAAAATGGCCCGTGGCCACTTTCTCGGCGCTGATATACACATCTACGTCATAATGTCCCACGCGCCACTTTCCTGGAATGAAATATCCCGCGCCGAGCACATGATCACAGGAAGTCCAATCTGCTCCTAGCCGGCCCTCTACTTCCTCAATTCGCAGTGTTTTCGCGTTCTGACGGAAATAAAGGGTAATAGGAAAGTAGATTTTTTTTCCGGGTTGGGGATGCTCGAGGTTGATTTCTGTGTAAATGGTTCTTGTCGCTGCTCGGGCAAACCTGCTTGCGTATACCCTATTCTTGCTAAATGCTAGCTCCGAACGATCACCTTCGAAAAACCGAACTGTTTTTACACTTCCATGGAGGGAGGGAGCCAGTGCAATTGGCTCCTGCAGAACCTTGAACTGCGGCGTGGACGGCACAGCCTGAGGTTCTGGCACCGCGGTGACAGAAGGGCTGCATCCCGTGACTGACAGAAGAAAGAGTCCAACTAATACCAGGGTACAAGATCGTGGCAGACTCGATACCATCGTTCCTCCATGATTTAGGCTGCCTTTTTGATGGATGAAAAGCAACCGGAGTGCCAACATGGAAATATTTAAAAATCATCGTTTTATTGTCGGTTTCGCGTCGACGGACCTAAAAGAGAGGCACACAAGCAGCTAAAAATGCCCAGATTTGTAGGCTCGGGTCGTCGTTGTGTTCGCTCGTGTATCCGCCGCGACAATCCAGAGCTTGATTGCTTGCAGTCTTTGCGGGATAAAACACTATACGTTGTCCCCTCAGAAGGAGTGAAAAACGCCTCCTGGGTCCGTGCTTGTTCTTAAGGCGGCAGGAAATTACGGTGAGGCGGGGAGGCGATGGCGCGATGTAGCGAATACTCCCGCGAGCAGACCAAGCTCATTTCCATAGCCCCGTCCACCCAGAAACACTTCGGCACGTTTCAATACACACTCAATCATCTGATTGACAACGAGTTTGATTCACCACTCTTCGAGCAGCGTTATCACGATGATGAGACCGGAGCGCCGGCCGTTCGTTGCGAGAGTGACAATCTCTGGGCGTCATTCCCGAATGACGGAACCCAGAACCTCCGCTGAAACAGACTGGCTAAGGAAGAATGGACCGCTCATGAATAGGAGCGGTTGTATGAGGAGAAAAAGAATGGAACAGAGAAACACGGCAACCATATTGAAGGCTCTGGCGACGCTGCTCCTGTGCGTTCCCTTTTCGCTGCAAGCAGCCACAAGCGATAATTTCGTTCGCGGCTACGCTTCTGCGGTGCTGGAGAGGGAGTTCCGCATTAAGGATTTCTCGCTGAGCGTCGCTGACGGTGCGGTGCGGGTGACTTCCAGCGAGCTGAGAGACACGGATCACGATAAGGTGATCGCCGTGTTCTTGTCCATTCACGGAGTCAAAATGGTGGAAATCGCCGATGGCCGCGGAGCTGTGGTGGCCTCATCGGACTCGCAACGAGCCGGGACACAGCCCGGCGTACAAAGCTCCACCAAACTGGATTACGAACTGGGCTTTCTTCCACGCGGCAAGCTCTTTGAGCCGCTCATCGCCGATCCTCGCTGGCCGCGCTTTTCGATGGGCTACCGATATTTTCCGAGCGAGGCGAGGCATGTGGGCGCCGCGACATTTGGTGAAAGCATCGCTCTCTACCGAACCCGCGGTGCCGCCGGAGGGCTAGGGGAAATCGGCTTTCAGGCAGGAGTATTTTCGATTTTCGATTTGAGCGCGCCATCGTCGGATCTGGTCAATACGGACTTTTTCGTCGCACTGCAGGGGAGCTACCGGGCGAATGGTTTGTCGACCATCTTTCGAATTTTCCATCAGAGCTCGCATCTTGGCGACGAATTCCTTTTGCGCAACCGAATCGACCGGATTAATCTCAGTTTCGAAGGCGTGGACGTCAAGTTGTCTTACAGGCCTTTTGATTGGCTGCGCTTCTATGGCGGCGGCGGTTACCTATTTCAGGTCGATCCATCTGATCTCAAACCCTGGTCGACGCAAGGCGGAATAGAACTACAAACTCCATGGAGATTCTGGGACGACTCAACCCGCCTCGTCACCGCTCTGGATCTCCAAAACAGAAAAGAAAACAGGTGGAGCACGGAAATTTCACTTCGGGGCGGGATACAATTCGAAAGGCCTATGAGCCTTATGCGAAAAATTAGTCTCCTGCTCGAATACTATAAAGGACATTCTCCCAATGGCCAGTTTTTTGACCGTAAGATCGAATATTTCGGACCGGGGCTCCACTTGGATTTTTAGTGAACGAGCACGGTGGAAACGATTTCCGGAGCTCCCAGGCAGTGCCTGTAGGCGTTTTGGCTCCATGTATTACTGCGGGTGCTGCTCCTTCTCCTGCGGTAAAGGCGGAGTCACGTCACCGCGTTGCTGACCGGATTCCGTTTTCCTCACCCGGGCAATCACCGGGTCCTCTACAAACGGCTTGTACTGCCCAAGGACTAATGTGATCGAATCACCTTCTGAAATTAGAAGTTCAGTCTCCGCCACTTTCTCTTTGAACGTGGCAAGGATAGAGCCTTCCTGTGTCTGGATCGCTAAAAGAAGCCGATCCCCGTCGCGCTTTTCCATGACCACTGTCCCCTCAAGACTGGGAATTTTCCTTTGAAGGGCCTCGGGCAGGTAAGGCGCAGCCAGCTCCGGGCCGTAAATCGCCCCGCCTGTTCCAAGCGCGATACCCGCGACAAAAATCAAAATGGCGCCCCCGAACCTCACGGCAAATCACGCCTCGGTGGCTCGCCCGACTCGTTTTCTTTCTCGTTCCCTTGGGAGGGTCTCTCTTTACCCCGAATAAACCGCTCAACCCGTTCAAGAATATCTGCGGTTCGATCCCGGACCCCCTCAGATTTTGAACTGAGGACTTCAACCTGCCGCTTGAGGTCCTTGATGCCACCGGTCCGTTGAAACGCAATGACTGCAATCACCAAGGCGAGTACAGCGATCACCAATGTGACAACATCCATTCTAAACCTCCTTGCTTCAAAGAATCATCCCCATCGACCCAAGGCGCATACCTGTCCTGTCGACTAGCCGTTCTTTTATATCCAAAGGCTATCGCAGACCAGAAGATGAAGTCAAACTTTGGGACAGACGCAACTCCTGCGGCCGCGGGAGTGTCGGATGATTTTATTTACTTATGAATCGCGCTGGTATGATGGGAGGATCCTTGCGCTTGACGGGCGATACAATCTAAGGTTGTTGAAGTAAATCCACTGTGCCCTGAGGACTTTGAGCCTCTGGAAAGAGAAAATTAGTCGGGACAAGCACATCCTGAGGGATTCGAAGACTTAGGGATATCCAACTGTATATGATCCATCAAATATTAGCTAACGACGCGGGCAATATTATTCAATTTGTAAAGTATGCAATTAGTGGATGCATAGCCACCTTAACCCACATCACAGTTTTCCATCTTGTAGCATGGAAAATCTTTTTTGCCTTGCAGGCGGATGATTGGTTCGTAAGACTCTTGCACCTACCTATTCAGGAGTTGGACGATGATACTCGGTCACGAAATTCGATGAAAGGAAATGGAGTTGCTTTTCTAATCTCAAATTTGGTTGCTTATCTTATCAATGTTTATTGGGTTTTTGTTCCGGGCCGATATCATTGGATCATAGAAATTAGTCTGTTTTATCTCGTCTCGGCTGCCGCCATAGTCATTGGTACCGCACTTATGGGGTTTCTAATCCGGCGCTTCGGCATGCTAACAACTTATGCTTTTGGTTCTAACCTTTTTGCTGCTTTGATGATTAATTATGCAATGCGTAAATTCTTCATTTTTAACGGATGAAGAAACACATCTACCCTGATCAGGATTAGATTGTCAGACGACTCGGTGTTGGACGATAAGTTCGTACTGTGCAGATATGGAATTAAGATATTACCGATACCCTGCCGGGTTCTAGTCTGCGCATCCACTGAATTGAATGCAGCCTTTCGAGCTTCTCCGGCGCGTCCCTGAGCATCGACTAATCGGCAGTCGCGTGTCGCTTAGATGGCTCGCAAAATTACGTAGCGTATGGAGCAATATCACGAACTGCCGCAGTGCTCCCTTTCCATGTGGCTCGCTTAGATTCGTTCCATTCCCTTACTCTCGGCCGTTGTCAAGATTCATCGGGTTCATGGCTTTTTCGTCTTCATTCTTAAGGAGATTTCGTTTAGCAACAGTTTGGTTGCAATCCAGGCCCAGTGAATCTCAA
>JBFGQG010000365.1:0-4413 GCA_041564295.1 Anaerolineales bacterium
CAGGATGATTGCAAGGAGCAGCACCCAGGATTTCAATACCCCTCCCCACGCACCGCTGATCAGCGGAATATTGTGACCTGGACCGAGTGCGAAAATCAGGCCGGCAAGTGCGGTCCGAAGGACCGCTGAGTGACTTTGCCCGATCCACCAGCCGACAAATGCTCCGGCAATCGTAGACGTCACGACGAGTTCAATGATGAATAAGAAAATCGCCCTGCCAGTGCTGACAACCAGCTGAGCGCCTTCCGGTGTCATCAAAAAAATTGGGGTGCGGAAATGCGGGAGCACCAGGGCAGGGGCCAGAATCAGCATGATCAGACTCGCAAATGCGATCGAGGTCCAGTTCCCCGGCGGCAGGCCGGGCTTTAACAGTTCGTAGGCCCATCCGACGGCCATACCGCCAAATACAGCAAATACAAAGCCAAAGGGCAGGATATACCAGATCGGTTGAATAGTGATATGGTGGATAATCAGAAACGTCAGCAATCCAGCTATTCCAGAAAGAGCGCCTGCCAGCAATGGTGCGTTCACGTTTCACCTCATTGACTTTTCATCACACGCTGCCTGCAATCGCGGATTAAAAAACCGGCAGTTACCCTGCCGGCTGGACATATCGTTCCTGGATTCGGAGTGTAAGGCCGAGTACACCGCCGGCCGTTACTGCCGCAAAGAAATTGCCTGTAAACATTACGACCAGCATGGTCGCACGCAGAGCAGCGCCAGGAGCTCCTACGACCCACCCCATCGCTTCCATGGTTAAGTTGACCACGAGGAAGGTGACTGCCGCCGTTACACCAGGGACCAGGCCGTGCCGTACGGCACCGCCATCGACCCCAAGCCTTGCGGCGAGCGTCCAGCTGCTGATGCCTGCGATCAAGAACGCCGCGGTCGTAAATAAGATGGTGAAAAGCCGGTGAATGGGGACTCCAGGCCCTACAGCGTTAACGATCATAGGCTCTAACATCCCTAATCCCACGACCAGGATAAAGCTGATCGGACTGAATCCGACCAGGCCTGCGATGGCCGCTTTCCGCCGGTCTGGATAGCCGGTTAAACCCGCCATGGAGATGCCCCAGGCAGCTCCTCCACCAAAAAATCCAATTAACACAGGAAGCGCAGCGATTGAAGCGTGTACGGGCGCTGGGTTATCCTGGCTGCTTCCGGGAATCAACTCAAACACGATAATGCCGAGAAACAGCCCCAGGATCAAACCCCCGAACAACCTGCTGACGGTCAGCCATGCACCCTGTAAGAAAACCTGCGTTTTGGTCATGTCTCTTCTCCAATCCTCTTTCCAGTCTCCTTATTTACGAACGGCAATTTACTCACCCGAGAACCACCATGTCCCTATGGACTGCGTTAAGGTTGAATGGCATTTGAGCCCATGTATCACCATAGTCCGTCGTATGCCATACATCGCCGTTGGCAAGCCCTGCATATAAGTGACCCGGCGCATCCGGGTCGATCTCCAGGGCATACGCCATGTAATCCAATGGGTCCGGCAGGCCACCAGCCAGTTTTTCAAGCCGCGCACCACCAACTGAACGGTAAATATGCGCCTGGGCGTTGCCGTCATCGTGGGCCGGGGGGACGAACTCGCCGCGTAAAATATTTGGCATCCCGGATGCCGATAAATACCATACTTCTGGACGTTCCGGGTCGGCAGCGACCATCCAACCATACAGTTTTCGAATTTTTCCCCTGGACTGCTGCCAGGTATTCCCACCGTCCCGGCTGAAGGAACCGCCAACACCCCCTGCGCCGCCCTCATACGCCCAGTTGGAATTGTAATAATGAAATTTGAGGGAATGACAATCACGGATTGCGCCTTTTTTATGCCCGGACCAGCTTTTGCCGCCGTCTTCCGAGACCATCAGCGCACCGAGTTCAATTCCGCAGGCGATCACATCCGGGTTTCCTGGAGATACGGAAATCGCCTGTACGTAAGGCGCCAGCCCGGGAGGCTCAGCCGGTGAGAACCACCACCATTTACGCATCGCTCGCAGAGCAGGTAGCTCCTCCCACCGGCCGCCTCCATCGTAGGTCACGTAAATTGAAACAGGTTTTGAGCCTGCATAGATGACATCAGGGTTTTGTGGATCTACGGTGAGCGATTTGACCGGTTTGCCTTCCAGGCCGATCGACCGCCAGGTGATCCCGGAGTCGTCCGACCGGAGGACGCCGCTGGTACGCGTTCCGGCGTACACTCTCTTCGGATGGTGCCGATCTGTCGCAAGGCAATGCATGTGCTTGTCTTGGAGCGATTCGGTCAATTCCCAGGCACCATCCTTATATGCTGCTCGGGTCATCCCCTGCCAATCTAATGCAAGAAAAACCTTTTGTTCCATGCTGGGTC
Organism: Anaerolineales bacterium; assembly: GCA_041564295.1. Classification (GTDB taxonomy): domain Bacteria; phylum Chloroflexota; class Anaerolineae; order Anaerolineales; family JABWBV01; genus DATDOR01. Next base: position 2,357 of record JBFGQG010000365.1, read on the forward strand.
CTTATGATGATTTTATTGCGTTGTTTCAAGTGCTGGCAGCGATATCAGGTAGAGCCAGATCGTACTGATTTCTTCGTCAGTGAGTTTACTGAATCCTTTCCAGGGCATCGAATCGCTTAACTCGTGGCCGGAAGGCGTCACCCCTGTACGGAGGGTATTGGCAAAGTCCGCTTCTGACCACCCGACCAGTTCGCCGCCCGGTGTGAGATTCGGGGCAAATGGCGCGCCTGGCTCTGACGGTTGCATGCCTGTCAGCTGCGGTCCATGGCAGGATTTACAGCCATGGCCGTTGACGAGATATTCGCCGTATTCGAGCGTCTTTCCGATCGGCGGCGCATCTGGACGTACGTCGTGCTCGATGGTTTCTGCATACAGGAGGTTGCCAAATGCGCCTAATGCATACAGGATTTTGGCGAATGGAGTGAGCCCCGGTTCTCGGATTGTATTGTCAACCGGTGGAACCGACTTTACGTAAGCGATGATCCCTCCCAGGTCTTTATCACTCAAATAGTAAAAATCGTTTGAAGGCATAATGAAGACTGAAGTGCCATCGCGCTTGACGCCATGGCGGATCGCCCGCACCCAATCTTCGTCCGTATTGGTCGCGCCGACGCCGCCTTCGCCGGAGGTCAGGTTAGGGGCGTCGACGTATCCCATTTGCGGGTCATTGAAGAATTCCCCGCCGCTCAGGTCCGGTCCGTGACAGGTCTGGCAGTGGATTTCTGCCCAATGCTGGCCGATCGCCAGGCTTTCCGGATCGTTTGATATAAAGACAGGTTCCGGTTGGATATCGTACGTCTTGTTGATCCTGCTGTTTGTGCTTATGATCATGCCTGCCGCCGTGATCACAATCAGTCCGACGAGGCTACCGATGATTATTCCGAGCCACTTAAGTACTTTTTTCATGTTGCAAACTCCATTCTGAATTTATTTGACTATAGCGGGAATGACCACGAATTGTCATGAGGCGTGCGTCCCGACGGCCCGGGACAAATAGTCCCGGATCAACGAACAGGAGACCAGAATGTTAGAGATCGTTCCATATAAAGCCAGATGGCCGAGAGAATTCGATATTTTGAAATCACAATTGCAGGAGGTGTTCGGGAAGAAAGCAGTGCGAATTGACCACATTGGTTCCACTTCAGTTACGGGATTGGCTGCGAAGGACATTATTGACGTGATGATTTCGGTAAAAAACCTGGATGACGTTGAAGCAGTCGTGCCGGCCTTGCTCGCTGCCGGATTTGATTTTAAGACCCAGGTCACAGCCGACCACCTGCCGGCCGGGGCTCCACAGAAGCCGGGAGATTGGGAGAAACGCCTGTTCGGACGGAAGAATCCCGTTCCGCGCGTGCACCTCCATGTTCGCAGGGTTGGAGCTGCCAACCAGCGTTATGCACTATTGTTTAGAGATTATTTGCGTGCGAATCCACTAGCGGCTGCTGCATACGCCGACGTTAAGCACCAGCTCGCGAAATATCACGGCCATACAGATGATCACATCCCATATGTTGAGATCAAAGATCCGGTCTGTGACTTAATCATGGTGGCTGCAGAGGAATGGGCTCTAAGAACAGGGTGGGAGGTTAAATAAAAGAAGCGAGGCCATCTATAACCTCGCTTCTTTTGCAATTACTCACTTATACCAAATTAATCACCCGGTTCCGGGGATTTCTCCGAAACGGCTGATGAGACGGCTTCTTCCGCTTCTTCAGGACGATGGCCGTTGCTCCCACTCACTTCCTTGATCATCTGGACAACTTCTTTACCGCTCAGATCGCCGCGTTTGAGCAATTCTTGTGCGATCCGGTCGACTTCGTCCCAGTGCTCGTCGAGTAGTTTACGTGTTTTTGCTTCAGCATCGCGCCAGAAAGCCTGCATCTCGTCCTTGAAGATCAACATTGGATCGCCGCCAATGGGTGGTCCGAAGAAACCCTGGTGTGCAAGCGCCATCATGGCGTATTGAACCGAGTTGAAATCACCGGAAGTACCGCTCCATGGTTCGTTATGGCGAAGCTTTGTAGCGACATCGCCGGCCAGGCTCACCATGATGTTGC
>JBFGQG010000366.1:0-4406 GCA_041564295.1 Anaerolineales bacterium
GGGGGCTATGGGTTTTGTAAAAAAATCAGTAGATTTCTCAGCAAAATTAATTCCTCCAGGTCCCACACGAAAACCTTGCACATCGTGTATATCATCGTAATATCTGTTTCCTTAAAATTCTTATAACCGGCCAGCAAATTCTTTCGAAACTCTCTCAAATTTTTGATCTTGTTGACAGAAAATAAGCTGACTGCTAGGATTCTAGTCATAGCAGGGTTGAACTATGAATACATCTGAACTGCCATTCTCAGATCGGAAAATTTACCAGGATATTTTTGAGTTCTCACCGACCCCGACAGCTGTTTACGATTTGAAAGGGCGTTGTTTGCATGCGAACCGTGCCTTTTATATCCATTTGGGATTCGAGCCGCAGGATTCCGGCAGCGCCGAACCGATTTTCTCGAGATTGTTTGAACGCGCCGAAGAGGGAAATCAATTCTTGAATGAAATCCAGGAGCGGACTGTCGTGCGGCGACAGGAGAAGTGGCTGGTCACGCAGGATGGAGACGGCATCTTTGTCCTGCTTTCGGGGCGAACCGTGGAACTTGGTGAAGAAATTATTCTCGAAATTACTTTTATTGACATTTCCAGGCAGAAGAAAATGGAGCGGACTCTTCGCAAGGAACATACTCGATTGGCTTCCTTAATTGAAAACCTTTCAGCAGGTGTCTTCCTGATCAATAACAATGGGATCGTCACGGATGTTAACAGCGCACTCGGTAATATATTGGGTCTAGAACCGGATGGATTTGTTTCCGGTAACTACATGGATTTAACAGGGCATCTCATTTCGTTGACTGCAGATCCTGACATCTTCGCTCCTCAATTAGATCGGGCTATATTAAATGTAGGTCGAAAGCCGACCATCGAATTTTCCATCGATCCACCTGAAGGGCTTCACTTGGAATTGACTCTTTTTCCGGTGAGGGACGATACAGGTCATATGCTTGGCTGGGGTGGGCTAATACAGGATATTACGGAATTGCGGAATCAAGTTTCGTGGAAAATGGAGCTGATTTCAATGCTTTCACACGATCTCCGATCGCCGCTGGCTACTCTAAAAGGACACGCATCCGCCCTCCTGGCGAGCCATACCGGTTGGAGTCCGGACATGGTAACCGATTTCCTGGCTGCGATTAACAGGAGTGTCGATCAACTCTCACACCAGGTGGATCGTAATTTAGCCCTGACCCGGCTGGAGGCCGGACGCTTAGGTTTGCGTCCCGAAGCCGTTTCTCCAGCCCAACTGGTCGTTCTGGCCCAGGAACGAGTTGCTTCAGCGCTTGAAGGGCACGAAGTCCAAATTGAAGCACAGCCAGATTTACCGAAGGTCCGTGTTGACCCAAATCGAATTGTAGACGTCCTCGCCAACCTGTTAGATAACGCAGCCAGATACTCTCCCCCCAATCATCCGATCATTGTGAAAATCCAGGCTGACGAAGATTGGGTCCATTTTCATGTGGCAGACCACGGCCCCGGAATACCTGCCGAGAAACAGGCCGAGATCTTCGAGAAATATGCACGCGCTGAATCAGAAGGGAATCGGACCGGCTTAGGCCTGTATATCAGTCGAAAGATCGTCGAAGCGCATGGCGGTCGGATATGGTTGCAGAGTCCCCCTGAGGGCGAGCCTTTTGGCGCTGTCTTTGTATTTTCAGTTCCAGTTATGCCGGAAGACCTTCAAATGCAGTCCGAAGAGAATTTAATACAGCCTGATAGTTCAACAGGCGTTGAACTGTCAGGAGATAGAATACTCGTTGTGGAGGATGAACCGGACTACCAGGTTTTGCTGCGCAGCATATTCGAAGAAGCCGGCTATGAGGTCGATGTTGCCCCTGACGGTGGAACCGCGCTGAAGACAATGCGTTCCGTCCAACCGGATTTGATCTTGCTGGACTGGGTGATCCGGGATTACAGTGGTTTGCAGTTTTGCAGGAGCGTCCGCCGCTGGTCTCAGGTCCCGATTATCATGCTCACCTCGAGGACCGCACAGGAGGATATCATTACCGCTTTTGATGCCGGTGTGGATGACTACCTGACAAAACCATTCCGCCGGGAAGAGCTGCTGGTCAGAATCAGGGCGTTACTGCGCCGCGGTGAAAGCTGGGCGGTAGATACGGATCAAAAACGTTTCAGTTCTAACGGCCTGTTAATCGATTTCGATTTACGAGAGGCCTGGCTTAATGGAAATTCCCTGGACCTAACCGTAACGGAATATACCTTGCTCTCATATTTTTGCAGGCATTCAAGACAGGTATTGACCTATGATCAATTAATCGAAACGCTCTGGCCAGACGGAGACGGAACGCGGCACGGTTTGTCCGTCCACATCAGTAGACTGCGAAAGAAGCTGGAAAGCAATCCAAAGGATCCCAAATTCATTCGAACACGCTGGGGATTGGGCTACGTTTTCTTGCCTCGACCGTCGTCCATCTAGCTCGAACCAAATTATGAGAGAATTCTGCAAGATTTATTTAGAGATTGATAGTAATTTGTGATAAATTCAGAGTAAACTATATATAGTTATGTGCATACGTTTGTGAATGGCTTTCTTACAGATAGAACGCCTATTCGCGTTGCTGCGTTCCCACACTGATTGTGAACAAATCCAAGCTGGCAGCCCCCTGGAACGGAAGATTACATTTCTATCGTTTGCAAGTTGGCGTATCAAAAGGAGATTATATTGACTGAAGCAAAACTGAAAGCACAAGGAACCGTAATTGAAGCGCTTCCGGCAACCCAATTCCGGGTTTGCCTGGATAACGATCATGAGGTACTTGCGTATTTATCCGGAAAAATGCGGAAATATCGCATCCGGATTTTATTGGGTGATCGGGTAGATCTAGAAATCTCCCCTTATGATCTCGCCCGTGGACGCATCACTTATCGTCATAAAAAAGGTCATATGGCGAATCAATCTGCTTGATTCCATTTCTGAGTTTCTCACCTTCTGTTAATTGGCAATAAAAATATGGATCCTTTAATCATCATCGTATCTAATCGAGGTCCTTTCAGTTTTAAGGCGAAAAAGTCAGGCGGATTTGCCGTCCGCCGTGGCTCCGGTGGGCTTGTGACAGCATTAGGGACCCTTGCCGAAAGCCACGATGTTATCTGGGTGGCCGCTGCAATGAGTAAGCACGACCGTCGTTGGGCGGAACGATACAATAAAAAACCAGAAAATGTTGAAGGTGTGCGGTTAAAACTCATCCGTCTAAAAAAACGTGCGTATACGCAATATTACAATGTGATCGCGAATCCGCTTTTATGGTTTTTACAGCACCAGTTATGGGATACACCGCGCGCCCCGGCAATCACCCGTCAAATCTGGAACGCCTGGGAGGACGGCTACAAGGCGATCAACCGGCAATTTGCGCAGACAGTCACTGAAATCATCCGGACAGAAGAACGGCCGGCAATCGTGTTGCCACAGGATTACCATTTATATTTGTTTCCACATTTCCTGAGAGAGATGGCCGGAGATTTGGTGCAGATTCAGCCTTTTGTACACATCCCCTGGCCGGGTCCGGATGCCTGGCGAATCTTACCGCCAAGTATGCGTGAACAATTGTTGACAAGCATGTTGGCGTCTGATCGGATTGGTTTTCAGACAGAAAAAGACGCGTTCAATTTCGTGCAGACCTGCAGGTTTTACCTGCCTGACGCACATTCGAGGGGCAGCAGGGACACGATTTTTATCGGTAATAAAGAAGTAAAGGCTTTTTCCAATCCGATATCCATTGATGCTACCCACGTTGCGAAACTTGTTGAATCTTCAGAAGTGAGGAAGCTTAAATCCCAGATTGCAACCTTCGTCGGCCGGAGAAAATTGATACTGCGCGTCGATCGCATCGAACCCAGCAAGAATATATTAAGGGGTTTGGATGCTTATCGAACGCTGCTGGAGACGCATCCGGAACATCGCGGTGAGGTCCAAATGATGGCATTTCTTGTGCCTTCACGCCTGGAGCTGGATTCCTACCAGAACTATCTGCAAGAGATCATGTCGACTGCCGGGTTGATAAATGCTGAATTCAGTGAGGCCTTCTGGGAGCCTGTCCGTATCGTCGTAGGAGAAAATTACCTGCGTGCGCTTGCAGCACTGCAGTTGTACGAGGTGTTACTCGTTAATTCGATTGCAGATGGGATGAACCTGGTCGCAAAAGAAGGGGCACTGGTAAACCAGGAAGATGGCGTGATCGTGCTGTCGGAGCACGTCGGAGCATCATATGAAATGGGCCACCACACCCTCCCGGTTTCTCCTTTCGATGTTCACGGAACCGCAGAAGCCCTCCACCGCGCCTTAACCATGTCGCAGGAGGAGCGTCGAGAAAGAGCCGGTGCATTACGCGAGCTTGTCCGGCGGTCGGATGTCAAGCGTTGGTTTGCTGATCAGGTGGAAGACGCAC
>JBFGQG010000367.1:0-4362 GCA_041564295.1 Anaerolineales bacterium
CATGAACATGAACGAAGTGCTCGATGGGATTCTTGAGCAAATTGTCGTCGTGCTGAACTGCAAAGCGGCGAGCATCATGCTTATTGAAAAAGACAAAGCACGTCTCGTCAAGCACATCGGCTACGAAGAATACCCCGATTCGTTAAAAAATGTCATATACCCTTTGACGACGACCAATTTAAAGAAAATGTACGATACTCATTCAGCAGCGCTGGTTGAGAACACACAGGAAAATTCCAGCTGGATTTTTTTTGAAGGCAATGAATGGATCCGGTCATATGTCGGTGCCCCGATGCTGGACGGAGAGAACGTCGTCGGTTTCTTGAATATGGACAGCGATATCAAGGGTTTTTTTACACCGGACATCATCCCGACGGTTGAAGCGTTCGCCTCGATCGCGTCCAGCGTCCTCAGAAACGCGCAGCAATATAAGAACGTCTCGGACCGGGCATCCGAACTGGAGATCGTCCGGCGCGCCACCCTGTCCCTGACTTCCAGCCTGGACCTCGAGGAGGTCCTGACGTCGATTTTGAAGCAATCCCTGGACCTGTTCACAGGCCCATGCGACGGGCACATCTTCCTGTATCACGGAAACCTGCTCAGCTTCGGCGCAGCCATGCGGGGAGACGGCACGCAGGGCCAAATCTGGTCAGAGCCACGGCCGGACGGGTTGACGTACACCGTTGCACGCACGGGAACGCCAATCATCGTGGATGATATGCGCAAGCACCCTTTATTCCGGAATACGCCGGAGGACTGGGTTGGATCTATCATCGGGCTTCCCCTGAAGTACAGGGATTCAGTCGTTGGGGTGATGAACATTGCTCACCAGGAGCCCTATCGGTTCCAGGACCAGCAGATCCGCGTCCTCAATCTGCTCGCAGACCAGGCTGCCATTTCCATCGTGAACGCTCGCCTGCACAACATCGTGCAGGAGCAGTCCCATACTGATCCGCTGACCTCACTCCACAACCGCCGAGCGTTCAATAAGCGGCTCGAAGATGAAACACTTCGCGCGGAGCGCTACAGCCGGCCGTTCAGCCTGGCGTTGATGGACCTGAACGGCTTTAAATACATCAATGACACCTTCGGGCACTTAACAGGCGACCAGGTGCTCGTTAAAATCAGTGAATGTATGTCCGAAAGCGTTCGGAATACCGATTTTCTCGCACGTTATGGGGGAGATGAATTTGCGCTGATTATGCCTGAGACATCGCGTCAAATCGCCGTCCAGATGACAAACCGGCTCCAGCGTATCCTGCGTTCCTGCAACATCGGACTGCCAGAACCTCCCCAGCAGCCTATATCGATGTCGGTAGGGCTAGCACAGTTTCCTGAGGATGCCACGACGGTTGAAAAACTGATCGCTGCAGCCGACGACGCCCTCTACCAGGCCAAGCGCAAGTGGATTAAAGAAAACAGTTAAACGGATCTTCTCACGGCGTCGCAGCGTCCGCAGTCTGCGCGCTTGCAAAGATAGCCATGCGGGGCTTTTTCAAAGGCAGCTCTCGCAATTTCAATCATCAAGTTGAGCGGCAGGGCACGCACCAGGGCATCTCCGATCGTCGTGCGGCGTGTGATCGGGTCCAATTGGATTGCCATTTCGTCAAATCCGTTGGAGCAGCCGGGGAAATTTGAACAGGCCCGGACGCCTTCATTCGTGAGCGCCCAGCGTGTGAACACCTTCCTTCCTGCCAGCTGTTCGGCAAAATGGAGCGTGGTATTGACGCTGTGCCCAACGCCGATGAGTAAACACCATCCGGCCGCTCCAGCCAACGCTTCCAGAAGACGGAAAGGATCTGCCTCGTCCTGAGCATTCAAAAAGGCCTCAACGCCGACGCCTGTAAACGAAAGGATCGGATGTTGTGAGCGTGATGCTTTGCGATGTGTTCTAAGCGTTTCCGGTATTTCACCCATCAATCTGTCCACCGGCATTTCGAACGACCAGGGTTTTGCCAGGCGATTCGCGTTCTGCTGGTGAGCGTATGCTATTCCGTTTCCAGGCGGGCCTGTTTCCGGAACGACCATTGTCTGGTAAGTGAAGGCCGGCGCCATGACGCCTGAAAACGTCACAAGCAGTGCATCGACCACTGCTTTTGCACCACCGATGACATACCCGAATGAGGATAGTGAGCTATGGACGATCACCGGGCTGCCCCGCCTGATTTCCAGGGACTGCAGTCCGGCAATAAGGTCGCGATGCCCAACCGTGGCTCTATTCCGCGCGCCGATTAGAATCCCTTCCAGGCCGGTTTTCGCTTTTCAGCGAATGCCTGCATGCCTTCTTTCTGGTCTTCCGTTGCGAAAAGGTAGTAGAACGCACGCCTCTCTTCCCGAATGCCGTCCTTCAGAGGGCTTTCAAACGCGCGGTTCACCATTTCCTTTCCGAAACGGACAGCCGTCATTGCTCGTTCTCCGATCTGGCCGGCTAATTGGAGCGCTTCTTCAAGATACCGTTCGACCGGTACTACCCGGTTTACCAGTCCAAAATGTGCGGCTTCTTCTGCACTGAGGTTGCGCGCGTTCAGCACCATTTCCATCGCCAACGCTTTCCCAACGGCCCGCGCCAGACGCTGGGTGCCTCCTGCGCCAGGGATCACGCCCAGATTGATTTCCGGTTGTCCGAAAACAGCGCTATCTGAAGCCACGATCATATCGCACGACATAGCGAGTTCGTTTCCGCCGCCAAGGCACCATCCTGAGACCGCTGCAATGACGGGTTTCTTAATCCCCATGATGCGGTCGAACGGCGCGATGTGGTCAGCCTCGAGGATGCTCACCGAGTCGAGATCCATCATCTCTTTAATGTCTGCACCAGCAGCAAATGCACGCTCGCTGCCGGCCAGCACCATGGCGCCGATGGACGGATTCACGTCGAAGGCTTCCAGCGCATCCATCACTTCTGTAACGAGCCGGTTGTTCAGAGCGTTAAGGGCCACGGGATTGTTTATCCGGACGAGGCCTGCTTTGCCGTGGATTTCAGTTTCAATAAAGGTGTATTCCGTCATCTTTGTCTCCGGTCTTATTTACCCAGCAGGGCGACGATAGTATCGATCGCCTGGGTGTAATCATCATCCTGGTATCGGACCGAACGGATTTCAAGGCCAATCACCTCAAATTCCGCGGCGGCGGATGTCGTCAACCGTTCGAGCCCTCCGAAGCTTGCCTGGTATGCACAAGTATTGCCGTTGTCCGTTTGGACCTGGAGGGGTTGGATAAATATTCCTCGGCCTGAGGCGCGCATGATTCTGCCGCCTACCTGTGCGAGAACAAAAGCGCCGGTCAGGTTAACGTCGATTGTACGGCGCCAATCCCACTCATCCATATCCAGCAGCGGCTTATGGGGGACGACGCGGGCGTTATTAACAATGGCGTCCAGCCGGCCCCAGTCATCTTCAATTTCGTTGAACATGGCCTGGACAGGAAATTTCTTGGCAATGTCTGCGATATATCTTTTCGCGCGGCCGCCGGCCTCTTCCACCATGCGGGTGGTTCTGGCAGAGCGGTCAGGATTAATGTCGTTGACTGCGATGGTTGCGCCGCACGCACCGAGTGACACAGCCAGATGGTGACCGAGCCCGCTTCCGGCGCCGGTGATCAATATGATGCGGTCTTTAAGGTCAGGCGTTTTCATACCCCACTCTCGATCCCACAAACCGGTATCTCGTTCGGGTTCGCATCTGCATCGAGCGGGAAACCGAAATACGGCGACGGGTCGTATGTATTGCGGATTTCCAGTTCGTTGGTGAAATTACCCTCGCCGTCATCCTTGACGATAGAGATGTGCAGGTGGACGCCCGTCGGGTTGTCCGGATTGCCGGAAAAATTGCCTGCATATCCGATCAGCGTACCGGCTTCTACGAAAACTTCGAATGTCCCCGGAGGAAACGCCTCGCTGATGAAAGAATTGCCCTGTTCATCTGCAAGGTGAGTGTAATAGACCCAGATCTGACGATCCGGCTGGAGCGGATCGGATGGAACGCGGACGATTACCGTTGATTTCCAATCGGCCAGGCGAGTCAGAAACCCTGGATACACAGTGTAGATCGGCGTTTTACCGGCGGAGGTGCCGGGAAAAATATCGACACCCTGGTGCGCGTGCCCGGGCCGAAACGAATCCCCCCACAAAAAGCCCGGCAGCCCGTCCATGGGCCACTGGAAAGGCGCTGACCCACATTGCTCACCTGCCATCGTGCGTTTATTGGCGTAGAGCGTGTTATCACGGAACCACGCAAACATCTGCATAGTGCGCTGCCCACCGCCGCGATCGTACCAGCGGTAGGCCAGGTAACCGCCTATGATCGGGACGATAATCGCGAAGGCCAAAATGGTCCGGGTTCTGCTCATTTCCCGCTGATATCC
>JBFGQG010000368.1:0-4334 GCA_041564295.1 Anaerolineales bacterium
GATGCGTACCCCCAACTCAAATGAGTTGGGGGTTTTCTTTCCTTCCAGAAAAGAAAATCGACTAATCAGCCAGGTTGTTAACTGGTCAGCTGGTCAGTCATAAATCTCTCCGAAAAGCGGATGCGTTCTCAGAAGTCCAGTTTTATATTGTGAGTAAGAAACATCCACCTCGCGTGTGGAAAAACGCGAAACGAATGCTTGAAGGAGAAGGTTCATGTATACGAAAACCAGATTCATTCCCAGGCTGATAACTGCCCTCCTGGCTGGGACGACCCTGATATCCGCTTGCGCTTCTGCGGCCACAGAAGCCCATCGGCCTGAAAACACCTTGATTCCTGCAACCGAGGAACATAACCCATATCCGTCCCCCACCACACCTGCGGAGGCGAAAGCCGACTCGAACACACAGCTACAATCAAGCCCGGGCACAACGATCACTTTCGGAACGCTGACTCTTCTCGTGCCGCCGGGAATCGCAAACGGCGCGACCGGCAGTGATTATCCACGCATCGACAGTGAAGATGCCGCCTGGTGGCAGAAAACTCCCGGCCATCTTCAGATCATGCTTGACGATTATTATGTCCTCCAAGGGCAGTTCCAACAGCCGCAGATTTACGTCTACCCGGCGCAGGCCTATGCAGAAATGGTTCCGCCTGCATTCGAAAGCCTGCACCGGTTGAACAACATCCTGGGCAGCCCCGGCATGTCGATCAGCGCCGATAAACTTCCTGCGGTTCCCTTTATTAATGCCGAGGAGATCTTTGCTTCAAACATCCAGGAGATTTCATTCCAACACGGAAAGGGAGTGCGTTTCCTGACACAATACGCTCAGTCACCTGCGCCGGTCAATAACCACGAACTGTTCTATCACTTCCAGGGAGTGACCGGCGATGGAGCAACCTACATCATTGCGATCCTGCCGGTCAAAAGCAGGGTGCTTGCAGAGACCAGGGATACCGTACAAATACTGCCCCTCGAAGGAGTCGCTTCCCCCGACATGACCGACCCTAATGCTGACTGGCAGGGTTACTACGCAACCGTTACTGACCTGTTGAATGCCTCGCCACCAGATGCGTTTACCCCTTCAATCAACCAGCTGGATTTGCTGATTCAGTCAATGCGGATCGCGCCATAGTGCGATATTTCGGTCCGATTTGGCAACGGATAACCAACAAAAGGCTTCTCGCATATTGATTTTTCTTCGTGATCGTATAGTTTTCTCGCTTTATTGGAGATACGCCATCGGATTATTTCGGCTATGCGCAATCCCAACTCGCGATGAGTTGAGGTTCGCGGAAACCTGCTTTCACCTGTAGAATGATTTTATAGTCACTTGATTATTGAGGAGGTATTCGATGAAACCAAAGGATGTAAGTCGGCGAAGGGCGAATAGGGATACGACAGCTGAAAAGCTGCAGGATTTAATGCAAAGTCTCGTGTCACAAAAGAATGTATACCATGCGATCGTTGCCGTCGAGCGTGGTGACCGTTCGTTCCAATGGACCGGAGCAGTTGGAGAAGCCAACCCGGAAGGAACTCCGATGCGAGCTGAAACACCTTTCTTCATCGCGAGCATCACTAAGATGCATATTGCTGCAGTTATTCTGAAGCTGCACGAGCAAGGTCGACTCCGCCTGCACCTGCCAGTCGCGGACTATCTCCCACAGCCATTGATCACCGGAATACACCGGCTAGGTGGAACAGATTTCACAAACATGATCACCATACAGCATCTCCTGAGCCATACCTCGGGTCTTGCGGATTGGTTAGAGGATCGCCCAAAAGGCGGTCAGACAATCATCGAACAACTTTTGAATGAAGGTGATAAGGCATTATCCATCGAGGATGTGACTCAAACCGTGCGTGACCGGCTCACACCCCATTTCCCCCCCCAGGCGCTGGATACTCTAAAAATTCGGGCGCGTTATTCCGATACTAACTTCCAGCTGCTCATCGCTGTCATTGAAGCGGTCACTGGACAGCCGCTCAACGAGGTGTTTGAGCGTGAGTTATACCAGCCCCTGAGCCTGGTCCAGACCTTCCACCCGCGGCAATCCCAGAACGCAGCAACCATCTGGGCTGAAAGCCAGCCTCTCAACCTGCCCCTGGCCATGCAGTCGTTCGGAGACCTGTATAGTTCAGCAGCTGACATGATGACCTTCATGCGCGCATTAACTCAAGGCAAGATATTCAACGACCCCCAGACCTTCAACATGATGCAGCGACACTGGCTGCGTTTTGGTTTCCCGCTGGACCAGGCAGCCCTGCGCGCGCCTGGGTGGCCGATTGAATACGGTTTAGGGCTGATGCGTTTCCGCCTGCCGCGTCTCTTCACCTTACCCTACAGGATTCCAGCAGTAATCGGTCATACTGGCTCAACTGGTTCATGGTTGTTCTACTGTCCTGAATTGGATTTGTTCACCTGTGGAACTGTCGATCAGGTAACGGCAGGCGCTGTTCCGTACCGTTTCGTCCCTAAACTGCTCCAGGTTTGTACGGGTCTGGATCGTTGATTGGCAGCATTTTTTCATCGAATCCAAACGCCAGAACCAGCCCATCGGGAGGAAACAGGAAGTTGATGACCGCTAGGTTATGACCGAGAAGCTGAACGAGCTGAAGTCTCGTCGCTAAATCCCACAGGAATATTATTCCATCTTCACTCCCAGAGGCCAGGATCTGGCTGCCAGGGCTAAAAGCCAGGCTTAGGACAGCACGGTCATGCGCAGTAAGGAGTACCACGTGAGACATTTTTTATATCCTGTCTGTTTTCAAACCGGCATGAGTCTGTCCTTTTCAAGCCCGGATAGATAATATGTGTTTGGCTGCAAGTTTTGGCATCGAAATTGGACGGTCAAATGCACCATGACATCATCCAAAATCTTGTGAATTAATTCATTAATTTATTTCCAAATAGGATTTCCTTCTTTAATGATATATTAAAATAGTTCCTTTCAAAACTTACTAAATAAGGCCTTTATGTGTATGTCGTCAAAGTAAATGGGACAAAAGGAAAGGTTATTTAAGGAGCACTTTTCGGTCCACGGTCTTGATTATACATGCACCCAATGCAGGTTTTGACGCCTGCGTTTTTCCAATGTATCCTGTTTGATCTGCTCTCTGCGGCTCAGCACCTCCTCTTCTTTTCCAGCATAAACATCGGCCGGGGTCAGGTTTTCGAGCGCCTCGTGGTAGCGCTCGTGGTTGTAGTACTGGACAAAGGCCTCGATGGCCTGCTCCAGTTCCCAGGGATAGTAGTAATTCCTCAACTTCACGACATTCTTCATCGACCGATGCCAACGCTCGATTTTGCCCTGTGTCATCGGATGGTACGGCGCCGAGCGAATGTGCTGCATCCGGCGTTCATCCAGAAAAGCTTTCAAATCTCTTGAAAGGTATGCCGGACCATTGTCCGACAACAGCCTCGGCCGGTGCCGCACCTTAACCTTTGCAATCCCTACTCTATCCAGGGCGATCTCCAGCGTGTCCTGCACATCCTGGGCGTTCATCGTGGCGGTCAGCTTCCAGGCCAGGATATAGCGGGAGTAGTCATCCAGCACGGTTAAGAGGTAGTACCAGCCCCAGCCGACGATCTTGAACTGCGTGAAATCCGTCTGCCACATCTCGTTCACGCGATGGGTCGGCTTCTCGAACTTCTCCTTGACCGGAACGATCTCAAAGGCCGGGTTTTCCAGCAGGTCGTAGTCCTTCAGAATGCGGTAGACGCTCGATTCAGAGAGGAAATAGCCCTGTTCGTCTGTGAAACGCCAGGCTAACTGCCGGGAGGACTGGTCCGGATGGTCCAGCGCCAGATCTACCACCTGCTCCCGCACGCTTTCCGGGATCTTGTTCCAGAAGCGTTTGTTCTGCGGCGGCTGCAGTTCCAGCCCGCGCGGTCCGTCTTCCTGGAAGCGCCGGTACCAGCGATAGAACGTGCTGCGCGGGACGCCCAGCGCTTCCAGTGTCTTACGGATCGACAGCTCCGAATGCTCGACCATGTGGATGATGTCGCCTTTCTCAGCGGCTGAATAACGCATCAGCTTTCCTTCAGTTCTTCCAATCCAGTCAAGCTTTTTTTGAGCTTGCGGTTATCCAGGGGTAGCTCAGCAACGAGCTGCTTGAGCTGCTCGTTCTCACCGCGCAGGTCCTTGACCTCTTCGCTGTCCGCTTCCCGGGTCGTGTTCCCAGCCAAACGTTGCTTGCCGGCTTCCAGAAACTCCTTGCTCCAGCGATAGTACATGTTGGAGTGGATCCCCTCGCGCCGACAAAGCTCGGCGATGGCTGTCTCGCCGCGCAGGCCTTCCAGAACGATGCGGATCTTGTCTTCCGCTGAGTAC